>CAIVKT010000406.1 GCA_903906615.1 uncultured Bacteroidota bacterium
ACAACATTCAAAGTCTCCCACAACACACCCCAAAAACACCCAAACCCGCGCCAGGCCTGCAAAGAAAAATCTATGACAGCCACCTACACGCCTATGACAGCGCGGAAAGCGCGCTGTCATAGAAATTCGATTTGCTCATTTAAATAACCATCCCGACCTTTACGCGATAAAAGGCAAAACATGGGCTTTGTGCCCTTTTCATCCGCCATAGCCATAGCGAAGGAGATAGTGCCTTTCCTTGGTGTCCTTTGTGTTGAAAAGAAGGGAATGCAGAACAAGCAAATTCTGCCCATTACATAAATTCTTTAAATTATGGTTCAGACAAACTGCGCAAAGATCTTGCACAAGTGCGCAAGAATGTAGCAAAAATAAAGGGTCAAAAAAAGCTAACTAATTGATAATCAATATCCTGATAGCTATCGGGACGAAAAACAAAAAATCTCATTAAAAACTGCGCAAAAACCACCAAAACAAAATAATACCCTATATTTGTTCTATCAACTCGGTTTGTCTTGGCTTAGGCACAATATTTTCTGGCCTTTAAGCAAATAGCAAACAATTATTTTTCTTTAGCATAATTAGTACAACTTTCATGGAATACAATACTACGCGGAGCAAGCTGCTCATGCCTGAATATGGACGTAATGTCCAAAAAATGATCGAATACCTCGTAACCATTGAGGACAGGCAGAAACGCCTGAGCCAGGCCGAGGTGATCATAGAGCTGATGGGCACACTGAACCCACACCTCAAAACGATAGAAGACTACAAGCACAAACTATGGGACCACTTGTTCCAAATGACCGATTTTAACCTGGATGTGGACGCGCCTTATCCGTGTCCTACGCCCGAGATGATCTATAAAAAGCCGGAGGTGCTACCCTACCCTAAGAGCGACATCAAGCACCGCCACCTGGGCCGCAACCTGGAGTCGCTGCTGGGCAAGGCGCTGGTAGAGGAGAACGAAGAAAAGAAGCATGGCCTCACGCAGGCCATAGGCTACTATATGAAGCTGGCTTACGCCAACTGGCACCGCGAACCGGTACACGATGATATGATCAAGAACGAGCTGGCCGAGATAACCGCTGGCCAGCTGAAATACACCACCGGTGGCTATCGTGTGCATGTGGACCCATTGCCGGTCGTAGTGCCCAACCAGCGCTTCAAACGCAACAACCAGAACCGCAACTTCAAGAACAACCAGCAGGCAGGCAATGTGCAGCAGGGTGGTAATGTGCAGGGCGGAGGCAACAACCAGCGCAACTTCCGCGACAACAACAATGCCGGTGGCAACAGTGGTGGCGGATATGGCAACAACAACTTCAATAAGAACAGGAAATTCAATAAGAACAAAAACAACCCCGGCGGCTTATGAACGCTTTCGAGATCCGCGGGGGCCATCCGCTGAAAGGTGCCATTACTCCGCAGGGAGCTAAGAACGAAGCATTGCAGGTATTGTGTGCCGCCCTGCTCACCGATGAGCGCGTAACACTTACCAATGTACCGGACATCATAGATGTGAACACGCTCATAGAGCTGCTCTTTGATATGGGAGTAAAGGTAGAGCGTCCTGCGCCTAATACGGTGGTGCTGCAAGCCAAAGACATAGACCCTGATTACTTTACCACGCATGCGTTTCGTAAAAAATCGGGTAAGCTGCGGGGTACGGTGATGCTGGCTGGCCCGCTGCTGGCGCGCTTTCGCAAGGCATACATACCACAGCCCGGCGGCGATAAGATAGGCCGCCGCAGATTAGACACGCACATACGTGGCTTTGAAAAAATGGGTGTAGACTTTGTGTATGACATGGATGCCCAGATGTTCAGCCTCGATGCCGTGCAGCTAAAGGGCGTGAAGATACTCATGGAAGAGCCTTCCATCACCGGCACTGCGAACCTGATAATGGCGGCAGTAATGGCGGAGGGTACAACAACCATATACAACGCAGCCTGCGAGCCATATATACAGCAGCTATGCCGTATGCTCATCAGCATGGGGGCCAACATCAGCGGGCTAAGCACCAACCTCCTCACCATTGAGGGTGTAAACAAGCTGGGTGGCTGCGAGCACCGCCTGCTGGCCGATATGATAGAAGTAGGCTCATTCATAGGCCTGGCCGCCATGACACAAAGCGAGATCACCATAAAGAATGCAGGTGTGGAGCATTTGGGCATCATACCCGATACCTTCCAGCACCTGGGCATAGAGCTTGCTATAAAGGGCGATGATATATACATACCAGCACAAGACCATTACCGCATACAGAAGTTCATAGATGGTTCTATACTCACAGTATACGATCATCCGTGGCCGGGCCTTACGCCCGATCTGCTGAGTATAGTACTGGTGCTGGCCACACAGGCCAGGGGCACAGTGCTGGTACACCAGAAGATGTTTGAAAGCCGCCTCTTCTTCGTGGATAAGCTCATAGAGATGGGTGCCCAGATAGTGCTGTGCGATCCGCACCGTGCGGTAGTGATAGGGCTTGACCGGCAGGTGCCGCTGAGAGGTATCAACATGGTATCCCCCGACATACGTGCCGGTGTGGCGCTGCTCATAGCAGCCCTCTCGGCTACAGGCAAAAGCACTATACAGAACATTCACCAGATAGACCGTGGCTACGAGCGCATAGACGAGCGCCTCAATGCCCTGGGTGCAGACATAAAGAGGATAAATTATAGTGTAGGATAGTGTACAGGTGTGCCACACTTCCAAAGTGTGGCACACCTACTGAAAACGGGAGAAGATATTACGTGTCAGATTTGACAACTTTTAAAAAGTTCAAATCTTGAACCACACGAGAAAACAAAAGAGTATGTCAATTACCATTAACTTTGCGGCCCGATGAATCTGGAGGTGCTGCAGGGTCTTTATCAGAATGACATCCGTTTAAAACACATAACGGCTGGGATAAGTATGCCCGGCCACAAGCTCAGGCTATACCTCGATAACCTCCGCGGCTCTGCCATTAACTTTATAGCCTGCGCCGTATGGCAGAATACAGATGCCAACCACGTATTTATACTCAACGATAAAGAAGAGGCCGCTTACTTTCACAACGACATGGAACACCTCACTAAGGCGCTCGATGTGTGCTTCTTCCCCGATTCCTTTAAGCGCATAGGCAACTTTACCGAGCTGAACAGTAGCCACGTGATGCTGCGCACAGAGGCGCTCACCAAATTTGCCCCTAAAAAGACAGGTGATAAAGCGGTGCGAAAAAAGATATTGGTCACTTATCCCGAGGCGCTGTTTGAAAAGGTGGTCAACCCGTCTTCGCTTACTGATAACATGATCAGCATAAAGGTGAGCGAAACGCTGGCACTGGATGCCCTGCTGGAGCGCTTTGTGACACTGGGCTTCAGGCGGGAGGATTTTGTGTATGAGCCGGGGCAGTTTGCCATGCGTGGCGGTATACTGGACATCTATTCCTTCGGGAATGAACACCCCTACCGTATAGAGTTGTTTGGCAACGAAGTAGACAGCATACGCATCTTCAACCCCGAAACACAGCTATCGGAGCGCAAGCTGCTACAGGTATCCATACTGCCCAATATAGAAACGAAATTTGAAGCACAGGAAAAGATATCCCTGCTCGACTTTTTGCCCGAGAATACGGTGATATGGGCCAAGGACCTGTCCTATACCGTAGGCCGCATCAACAAGTTGGTGGGCGACCTGCCGGAGAAAATGGAGATAGGCCAGGTAGCCATAGACCACGAGGAGGAAATGCTGAAGGAAATATCCAGGGCTGACTTTGAGACCGATGGCAACTGGCAGGAGAAGATAAAGAAGCGCCACATCATAGAATGGTACAACCACTCTATAGAGAAGATGACGGGTGATGCGGTGGATGAAACATTCTTGTTTGCCACAGAGGAGCAGCCGGTCTTCAACAGGCAGTTTGGTATGCTCATCGCCGATCTGCAAAAGAGGATAGCCGAGAAGTATGTGGCCTATATATTTGCAGAGAACCCCAAGCAACTGGAGCGACTGCGCAGTATATTCGATGACCTGAATGCGGGTATCATATTTGTGCCCGTGGCTACGGCCATCAGTAAGGGGTTTATAGACCATGAGAAGAAGGCGATCTGCTATACCGATCACCAGATATTTCAGCGCTACCATAAATACAATGTAAAGCAGGCCTACAGCAAGGGCAAGGCGCTGACACTACGCTTGCTGCGCGAGCTGACCCCCGGCGACTTTGTAACGCATATAGACCACGGTGTTGGTGTATACAGCGGGCTGCAGAAGATAGAGGTGAATGGCAATATGCAGGAAGCCATACGCATACTATACCGCGATAATGATGTGCTGTATGTGAACATCAACTCGCTGCACAAGATAAGCAAGTACACCGGCAAGGAAGGCACGCAGCCGCGGGTGAACAAGCTGGGCAGCGATGCCTGGCTGAAGCTGAAGAACAAGACCAAGAAACAGGTAAAGGATATAGCGGCAGACCTCATCAGGCTGTATGCAAGGCGCAAAGCATCGCAGGGCTTTTCGTTTTCGCCGGACACTTATTTGCAGACCGAGCTGGAAGCCTCCTTCTTTTACGAAGACACGCCCGACCAGGGCAAGGCCGTGGCCGATGTGAAGCGAGATATGGAATCACCATCGCCTATGGACCGGCTGGTATGCGGCGATGTGGGCTTTGGCAAAACGGAAGTAGCTGTGCGAGCAGCCTTTAAAGCTGTGGCAGACAGCAAGCAGGCAGCAGTGCTGGTGCCTACTACCATACTGGCGTTTCAGCACTACAACACCTTTATGGAGCGGCTGAAGGACTTCCCCTGCAACATAGATTATGTGAACAGGTTCCGGTCAGCGAAGGAGAAGAAGGAGATATTTAAGAAACTGGAAGAAGGAAAGATAGATATAGTGATAGGTACGCACGGCCTGCTGGGTAAAGATGTGAAGTTCAAAGACCTGGGCATACTGATCATAGATGAAGAGCAGAAATTTGGCGTAGGCTCTAAGGAAAAATTGAGAGAGCTGAAAGCCAGTGTGGATACGCTCACGCTTACGGCCACGCCTATACCGCGTACCCTGCAATTCTCGCTGATGAATGCCCGCGACCTGAGCATCATCAACACACCGCCGCCCAACAGGCAGCCGGTACATACCGAGGTGCTGGTGTTTGATGAGTTTGCGATTCGCGATGCGCTGTATTATGAAACGGAGCGCGGTGGCCAGGTGTTCTTTGTGCATAACCGTGTGCAGAGCCTGCCGGA
>CAIVKT010000407.1 GCA_903906615.1 uncultured Bacteroidota bacterium
GACGATAGCGCTGCCCAATCCCTTGCGACGCGCATGAGGCAGGGTCGCAATCTGATAAATACCGAGATAGCGCAGCCGGAATTATTACAGCAGCTTAATGCATTGGTGCATCCCGCCACCATAGCTTACTCCCGCCAATGGCTGGAGGCGCAAACTGCCCCATACATCATCAAAGAAGCCGCCATATTTTTTGAGAGTGGTAGCTACAAAGATATGGATGTATTGATAGGGGTATCAGCCCCCAAAGAAATACGCTTGAAACGCGCCATTGCCCGCAGCCATTTTTCAGAAGAAAAAGTACGCTCCATCATGGCGCAGCAAATGGACGAGGATGAAAAAATTAAACGCTGCGACTTTGTGATCATTAATGATGATAAAACAGCGGTGCTACCGCAGGTGCTGGAGTTGCACAGGGTACTTCTTTCTAAAGGAATATAGTTATTACCCTATCCACGCGAGCCGATTTGGCTAAAGCCAACCCAAACTTTTTTTTTAACCCCGGCTTAAAAGCCAGGGCTACTGAGGGTGGTTCTTCGACTTATCAACTTGTCAACGTTTTCTTCCCCCTGCTCAAATGATCACCCAAGCTGATAAAGAAACCGAATACCATGATCATCACCCCTATCCACAATACATTGATGTAAGGGAAAACAAGTGCCTTTAGCACTATGTATTTTTCTTTGGGGTCTACCTGGCGGGTCATTACATCTACAGATACCGAGTCTTGCGACTTTACGGTCAGCTTGGCAAAGCGTACACTCAATCCTAATGAAGGAACAGAATCATCTACCCAAACGATGTACTCCTTGTTGCGCAGCACATACACGGGGTTCAACTGGCTCACCTTTCCGCTCATATCGTGCAGGTCGAAGGTGGCAGTAAGCGGCAGGTCACCAGCCTCGGGCTGGTAGCGTTTATTGTTCACCACGGTCTTGCTCACATCTTTGAATATCATGTAGGCATCGCTGAGGAATACGGTATCGCCTGGCTTTGTTACAGTAGTGGTGCGGTAAGAGGTAGTATCTTCCTTGGTATTGTCCATGGCCACATTGATGTACGTAAATACATCCTTGTTCCAGTAGTGCTTGGTAGATGGGTTAGAGCTCAGGCCCTGCTGCCCCTTAGGGTTGATGAAGGCATCAGGGTACAGCATAAACTGTTCTGTAGGCACATCATTCAGCGAGTCTTTCTTTTCAAAAAGCACCTTGTAATATACACGTTTGTCCTTACCCGCCACATCGCTGTCGCCTATGTAGGTGGCAAAGTAATCGCCCATAACGGCAGGTACACCATAGAACAGTGTTTCATTCTCCCTATTCTCTTTAGCATTTTCTGCCGATGTTTTCTTCAGGTCAAATTCAACCCCTGTGTTGTTGAACGAGATGGTGTGCTTGTTGTAAGATGAGAGCAATATACCCAGCAGCACAGTCGCAAAACCCATATGCGCCACAGAAGGCCCCAGTTTTTTGAACTTTGCTTTTTGCACCACGGTACCGTAATAGATATTGGCAACAATACCATAGCAGGCCGCAAACAGCATGATGTCGTATTGCCAGATAACTATGTGCTGCCCCCAGGCTATAAAGCC
>CAIVKT010000408.1 GCA_903906615.1 uncultured Bacteroidota bacterium
CCATTATTTAAAGATCATCCGCTTCAATTTCCAAACGATAGAATCATTTTTATTCAGGATCACATACAACGCACGCTCGCCGCCAAAATTCCGGTAAAAGCGTTCCACCCCCTCATCCATACTTCCTTCCAGGTCAAAGATGGTATGCCCTCTTTTCTTCGCCTCCTTTATTGTATGCCACAGCAGCAGCGACATTGCCTTGTAGCTGTTTGTCTCCGGGTTTTGACCGCCCATAAAGTAGTAGCTGCGCTTGTTGTCCCACACCTGCCACACTATCGCCTGTATCTTCTTCCCACTCTTTGCCACCCACAGCGAGCACGCGTCATTGGCAATGCAGCCGTCCATTATCCGTTTGATGTCACTTAGCGTATAAGGCATCTTCTTTCCTTTCTTGGCCAGTGTATACTTCTGAAATTTATACAGATCCTTCAGGTAGTCCGGCGACTGGCTGATCTCTACTTCTTTTTCTGCCAGGCGCACATTGCGGCGCGTGGTATCCTTCATGTTGGACAGCAGCGTTTCTTCATCGTCATTCAGCTCCAGCAGAAAAGTTTGCTGCACCTGCGCTCTTAGTTTGTGCTGTTTGAAGAGGCCCACCTGCTTTATGCCCGGCTGTATGGCCAGGTGCCATACCTGCACACTCGGCAGTTTTTTCATCAGTTCCGCTATCACCTCATGCTCAAAACTGTCCCTCTTGCTATCCTTTACATCTGCCGGAAAGAATACATGCGGCCCCAGGTAAGGCGTAAGTACCGGCGTGCGGCGAAACCTGATCCATAATTTTTGCTCTACCGGGTAAGCCCATACACCCGTTACTATGTCGCCCTTACGGGCTATAGCTACATCCCAGCTATGGCATACCATATCCAGCCACCAGGGCTGCATAAATACAGGGATATCATTCTTCTCCCTGCATAGCTTGATGTAGAAATTCTTGTCGCTCATTACCGGTATACCTCTTTATCTGCCTACTTGAATTGCAGCACCTTTGCCGGCTGCACCTTGCGAATATACAACGCGGGCAGCCACATGCAAAATATGCACAGCGCAAGCGTGGTCACATCTATAACTACCACATGCCACCAGATAACCTTTATGGGAGCATAGCGCATATAATAATTGGTCTCATCCAGTTTTATAAGGCCATACTTATCTTGTAGCCAGCACAGCCCCAGCCCGAATATATTCCCGGCTATTATACCGCCCGCGCCTATCAGCCCGGCTATCCCAAGGAAGATGTTCCGCGTTTCCCCGAATGGCATGCCCAACGCCTTCAGCAGCCCTATCATCCGGGCCCGGTCCATCATCAGTATCAGCAATACTGCCGCCATATTGATGATACATACAACGGACATTATCGCAAGCAATATCAACGCATTTGTATCCAGCAGGTTCAGCCAGTCAAAAAGGTTAGAGTAATTGAATGCTGTAGTATATGCCTCCAGTGGCGCTTTCACAATGTTGTAGTGTATAAAGCTGGCTACCGTATCTGCATACTGCGCATCGTCCAGGTTCACCTGCAGCCCGTTCACGCTATCTGTAGTCCAGTTATTCAGGCGCTGCAGCAGCCTTATATCGCATACCGCATACAAGCCATCCACATCATCCATGCCGCTATGGTACAGGCCGCTCACCCTCACCCGCCTTATGCGCGGCAATTTATCACCCTGTATCAGGTCCAGTTGCACCGTATCGCCTATGTTCACATTCAGCTTATCAGCAGTACTGTTCGAGAGTAGTATTTGTTTAGAATAGGCAGTATCGCTATAGTCTATAGGCTTGCCCGTAGTAGTGATCCCTTTCAGAAAGCGGTATTGTTTGTTTACGCCTTTCAGCACTATGCCTTCCATAATACCATTCGCCTGCACTATTACCGGGTGCGCGGCAAACGGCGCTACATCCGTCACATGCGGCAGCCGGCCTATCGCGTTTACCACAGCCGTATCATACCATATCGGGGTAGAGTAACTAAGCGAGGTAGAGCGGGTCTCATCATAAGGCACCACATGCACATGCCCCATAAAGCTATACAGCTTCTCGCTCACCGCGTGGTTGAAACCCGTAAGCACAGCCACAGTTACGATCATCACAGCCACACTAAGCCCTGTGGCCACAATGGCCAGCCTGATGATGAAGGAAGAGAACACACCCTTCTGCTTCGCCAGGTAACGTCTTGCTATAAAAAATGAAAGATTCAAATTATGGCCCCGCTGCTTAAACAATAAAAGTAAGTAAAAAATACTTGGCACTCATGTTGCAGTATAGTTATAAAAACAGGGATGCCACACCTGTAGTTGTAGAATGAGTAAATATCTAAGCTAAAGGAAAAAGGAAACCCCAAAGGGCGATGTTAAGTTAAAGGGGTACGGACTTTGCAAATTTTATTTTAGATAATTTCGAAATAGGGAACGCCCTGAAAGGGCACAATCTCTAAGCGGGGGGCAACGCCCTCCGACTCGCGGGAA
>CAIVKT010000409.1 GCA_903906615.1 uncultured Bacteroidota bacterium
CTCTACGCCCAGCACCTCGTTGGTGAGGCTACAGCCCAGCGCCACCTTGCGAAAGGGCTTCATGTAGGTGCCTATGGGTGCATCTATAGAAACGCTGGTGGTTTTGGGTGCGCCATTAATGCCGTCCCACTGGTCGCGGTAATCGGCATTTACGGAGGTCACATCCCTGCTGCCGGCATAGGCGGGGTTGTACAACAGCTTGTTGTACATGAACATAGTATAGTGCTGGTCGCTCTGCGCCGCCGCCAGTAATGGCAGCAGGAAAACGAGCACCAGAAGTAGGGTCCTTTTGTTCATAACACACTTACCTTTTGATCATTAATGAGCCGGTATAGTCATTTTTGCCACCGGCAGCGCTATTATCTGCATTTAGTTTCACAAGATAATAATAAGTTCCGTCCGGCAGAAGCGAATTTTTGTTGGTACCGCTCCAGTCATTTTTATAATTTGTTTCGGAGAACACTTCATTACCCCATTTATCAAAAATCTGCACTGTATTATGTGGATATGCCTGCAACCCTTCGATCACCCATGTATCGTTGATTCCATCGCCATTGGGCGATATAGCGTCATGTATCACTACCCCATCGCAGTTGCTGTCGGCAAGGGCTATGGTGAGCGTTTTGAGGCAGCCGTTATTATCTGTTATGGTAAGCACATAGTTGCCTGCCGCAAGATCAGAGATTTCACTGGCGGTACTTTTATCAGACCAGAGATAGCTATAGGCAGCCGTGCCGCCCGATACTGTGACCGTGATACTCCCTTTATTTTCTTTGCAATAATCGTTCTTCACATCGGCGGTAATGGAGAGAGAATCGGGGGCGGTGATGTGGAAGGTATCTGCTTCGGTGCATTGGGTGGAAAGGTCTTTTACGATGAGCGTGTAGCTACCTGCACTAATGTTATTGATAGCAGGCAAGGTATCTCCACTTGCCCAGGAATATTGGTAGGGACCGCCGCTACCCGCCACACTTACCGCGATAGCGCCATCGTTACCGCCATAGCACAGCGGCTGTGTGCTGCTGTCGCTTATATGGAATGCCGGGGCCACCACATTCAGTGTAAACAGCGATATGGCCACACAGCCTGTCGCTGCATTTTTGACTGTATAGGTAATGAGCCCGACACCTGCTGTACCGTTTGCCTGTACTTCGCCGGAGCTATTAATGGTGGCTACGGTGTTGTTACTGCTCCATTTACCACCCATAATACTATCTGTAAACAGTGTAGCCAATCCTGTACATATTTCGGGGGCGCCATTGATGTGGCCGGGATACGGTAACGGATCTACCGTAACCGTAGCATATGCAGCACAGCCGTGGTCCATAGCATACCCAACAATGTAAGTACCTGCTGCAATGCCTGCTATAACGCTGCTGTCTGCGGCAACAGCATTTAAAAACAAGCCAGGTCCGCCACCACTCCACCTACCACCGGATACAGAATCATACAGGTAGCTGGTATCGCCTACGCAAAGGCTGAGGCCGCCTTGTATAGGTGGCATATAAGAAATGTTGATGGCATACCGGGCTATGGCTGCGCCGCAACTGTTGGTAACCGTATACAGCAACGTATCGGCGCCCGGCGATACTGCGGATAAAACATTGCCTGCCAGCGCCGCATGTGCATTGGTTATGCCCCAAGTGCCACCTGCAACTGTATCATGGACTGTGATGGTATCGCCGATACAAAATGCGTTGACGAGGGTGGTAGTAATGATACCCGAACCAGGTAAGGGGTTTACTGTTATCACTTTTATAGCTGTGGCAAAGCAAAGCGTATCGGTAACGGTATAGATGACCGTGTCTGTTCCGGCAGATAAACCAGTAACGGAGCCAAGCCCGTTTATGGATGCAATTAAAGTGTCTTTGCTGCCCCACACACCGCCGCTGCTGGTATCTGTAAGCATAATTGTGCTGCCTGCGCACAGGAATGAAGGCCCGGTTATAACACCGGCATGAGGCGTGGGGTTGACAGATACTACGTGCGAAACAGCGGCTGTGCCGCAGCTATTGGTAACGGTATAAAAAATGGTATCCCTTCCCTGTGATAGCCCTGTAACTATACCGCCAGAAACTGTGGCACGGGCATTGCTGCTGCTCCATACGCCGCCAGGCGCGGCATCCGATAAGCTGATGGTAGAGCCTATACATAAATGAATGGTAAATGAGCCGGTAATAACACCTGCTGATGGCAAAGGATCAACAGTAATAATTTTTATGGCAGGTGCACTGCCGCACAAATTAGTAAGTGTGTAGCTGATGGTATCAATACCTGCCGAGATACCCCGCACAGCGCTGCCTGAAATAGCAGCATTGCCGTTGGCCGCGCTCCATACACCACCGACAGGGCCATCAGATAACGTGATAGCCGCGCCCACACATACCACCGATGGGCCGGCAATAGCGCCTGGGGCCGGCAACGGGTTTACCGTTACAGGGTGTGTGGCAGTGGCAGTGCCACAACTGTTAGTGACACTGTAAGAAATAGTAGCAGGGCCGCCGGACATACCGCCGGCCACCCCAGTAGCAGATACTGTGGCTATGCCGGGCGCGCTGCTGCCCCAAGCACCGCCGCCGGTAGTATCGGTAAGCGGAATTGTGGCGCCTGCGCACACGGATGAAGGCCCGGTAATAGTACCGGCGGCGGGAAGCGGCTGCACAGTAACTATGTGCATGACCGTGGCGCTGCCACAACTGTTGGTAACACTGTAGCTGATGGTATCTATACCTGCAGAGATAGCCGATACCACACCAGCGGAAGTAACAGAGGCATGGCTGTTGCTGCAAGCCCATACACCGCCTGAAATGCTGTCTGATAAGAGGATGGCATTGCCGGGGCAAACAGCCGATGGGCCGGTTATAGGGCTTGCAGCGGGTGTAGGTATTACTGTTAACGTATGTGTGGCGGCAACAGAACCGCAGCTATTGGTTACGGTATAGGAAATAATAGCTGTACCACCCGATACTGCCCTTACCCTACCTGCGCTGCCTATGGTGGCAATGCCGGTTGCGCTGCTACTCCACAGGCCGCCGCCGGTGCTGTTAGTTAGGGAGGCAGAGTCGCCCTGGCATAGCGAGGATGGCCCGGTGATGCTACCGGCAAACGGCGCCAGGTTCACTGTTACCATATGCACTGCGGTGGCCGAGCCGCAAGAATTTGTAACGGTATAACTGATGGTATCTATGCCCGGAGAGATGCCCGTAACTGCACCACCTGAGGTAACTGATGCATGGGTATTGCTGCTGCCCCATGTGCCGCCGGTAACGCTTTCTGTAAGCGTAATGGTATTGCCGGTGCAAACAGCAGTAGCGCCGGTTATTGATCCTGAATCGGGTTGTGGCAATACCGTTATGCTATGCGTGGCTGTAGCCGTACCGCAACTGTTAGTGACAGAATAAGAAATAACTGTAGTGCCTGCCGATACTGCTGTTACTACACCGGTGCTACGTACTGCTGCTATAGCAGAAGACCCGCTGCTCCATGCGCCGCCACCAGCAGTGCTAATTAATGGGGCAGACAAGCCTGCGCATAATGTTGAAGGCCCGCTGATACTGCCCGCAACGGGCGCTAAATTCACTGTGACCATGTGTGTGGCATATACTGTATCGCAGGTGTTGCTGAGTGTGTAACTAATGCTAACCGCCCCGACCGACACACCTGTAACTACACCTACTGCGCTTACCTTAGCGATGCTTGTATCACTGCTGGCCCATACGCCGCCAATGGCACGGGCAGGTGTATCTGTTAACGCGATAGTATTACCGGTGCATACAGATGATGCACCGGTAATACCTACGGGTGGTAAGGCGGTATCTACGGTAAAAGATATATATACAGCGCAGCCATATGGTGGCGCATAGGTGATGATGCTGATGCCGCCACTGATGCCCCTTACCAGGCCACTGCTACTGCCTATGGTAGCCACAGATACATTACCGCTGCTCCATATGCCACCCGGTGTGGAATCTGTGAGTGTGGCCGTGCTTCTTAAACATATCTCTGTGGGGCCGGTAATTTTATCTATTGAGTCTATGCTCCATACGAGATTTGGCAAGCCTGCCACTGACGAATGGCCTAAAGAAACAGCATGGCTATTCAGCCCGCAGGATGCGCCAGATAAATTGGGGTTAGCTATACAATCGAGGTAAAAGCCATACGGGGTTGTATTGGTACCGAAATAAATTTTACCATCTGGGGCTAATCTCATGTCGTCATCGGCATGTGAAGCAGCCACGATGTATGCCGAACTTCGGATAGCAGATACTGTAGATAATGTAATATCATACTGTGTTATATAATTATCATACGAATTGGTATATAATTTAGTATTATCAGGGGAAAATTCAGCGCCATAAGCACCGTATGTATTATCCAGCAAACGATCATTAGATACGATGCCGGTGGTGGGGTTGAAATCAAACAATTCTATACCATGTATCGCCGGCCAGCCAATTACGGAATCCTTTACCTGTACTATCTTACTTCTGTCCTGAGTACATTTCATAACACCCCTTCCATAAGCATATGGCCCGGACAGAGTACCGACAGCGGACACAACAGGAACGGGACTAACACCGCTGACGGTGATATTAAA
>CAIVKT010000410.1 GCA_903906615.1 uncultured Bacteroidota bacterium
CGATCTTGCCTCATACTTCGGCAAGAAAAGTGTAAAGTAATTTCAGGACGAAGAAATGGAGAAAGAGAAAAAAGTGCGCAAGGATCGTGCAATAGTGCGCAAGGATCGTGCAACTTTCAAACCCCGTTTCAAGCTCAATACGTTGATTATCAACTGCCAGGCAGTTTTGTAGGGGTACAATAAAAAAATTCTTGCACACACAAGGAAAGAGGCATAAAAATAGCCCGCAGAAAACTACAGGCTATAAGTAATAAAGGAGTTGTTGCAACTATCTTACCGTCATCACATTCTTGTAGCCAAACATGCGCTGCAGGGAGTCTATGACGTGGGTGGTATCGGAGCTGCGGCAATTGATGGTAGTCGTGATGAGGTAGCTGGCGGAGTCCATGGCGATCATGTCTACACGGTTGCCGTTGATCTTGAGGTTGCGCAGGCGCTTTTCGGCTTTTTCTTTGGAGGTGTAGCTGCCTATCACCATTTTGTAGCTGTTGATCTGCTGGCTGTCTTCGGGCATGGCAGATACTGCGGCCATGCTATCGCGCTGCAACTGTGTGGTGGTAGTGTCGAGTGGTGGGGCAATTGCTACGGGTGGCGGTACAACAGTGTCTTTAACCACGGGTGGTGGCGCTATGATAGTCCTGTTCTGGCGGGTGTAGTAGTAGATGCCAAATGCGCCACCGCCTATTACGAGCAGCAGTACAATAACGAGTATCACCATGCTCCAGTTTACCGAGTCGGCCTTGTGTGGCGGCGGGTAGGCAGGCTTGTGGGAGAGCTTTGAGTTCTGCTCTTCGAGCTGCTTGCTGTTGCGGATGGTGGGTATGCCGGCGGGGGTAAATTTAAAGTTGGCATCGGTAACGAACTGTACCTTGCCATTGGCCTCTATAAGCTTGCCTATGTTGGGTATGGCTACTTCGTTGCCCACGGCCATGTCCTTGCGGGCCTGTATGCTGTAGTCGCGCAGGGCATTGGCAGCCTTTGATATGCTGATCTGCTCGTTGGTGGCAATGAAGTTAGCGAGGTTATCATCAATAGAGCCGCCGGGGGTAACGATGACCTCGTAATACGGGGCCTGCAAAGCCTTGCCATCGTATGTGGCAGAGCGCTTCACCAGTTCCAGGTTACCAAGCCCGTGAACGTAGCAAAAATGGTTTTTTAAAAGAAATAATCCTATGTATCTAGCTATATCCATTAGTACAATAATGCTGTTAAATTAAGCATTCTATTTTAAAATTTCAACCTCAGGCCCCCATAAACATTCAGGCCATAAGCCTGGTAGCCGTAGAAGCGCTGGTATTTGTCATCGAACAAATTATTTACCTGCCCGAAAACAGTGAGCCTTTTAATGAGCGGGTAATCTGCGCCAAAGCCTGCATCAAATGCGGGAGCCAGCGTTTGCGTATTGCCGGAAATATCTAAGGCATAAGTGCCGCCCATGAGTGCAAGATAGGCCGAAACAGACAGTTTATGGAACAACAGCACCGAAAAATCGCCTTTTATCTTTATTTGTGGCTCATTCCATACATGCGGCAGCGAGCCGTTCATGAAGTGGTAGAAGGTGCCGGTGGCCCCTGCGGTCCATATATCTGCTACTTTGTAGCGGGCGGCCAGTTGCAGGGACAGGGCATTGGTATTGTCGTACAATACCACAAACTGCTTATCTCCCGTCATTGGCCCCTCGTTGATGAAGGCGGGAAGGCCGCTGTAGTTCCACCAACTGGCCCTGCCGGAGAAGCTGAGGTAGTTGCCCACGCTGCCGGTAAGGCCGGCATACAGCTCATCGCTGCGGGATTGCGTTACCGTATAGGCATTGAAAATATATGGATTCTCGGTACTCAGCTCTTCGTAGGTATTGCGGCGCAGCAGCGACTGCCAGCCCGCGCTGATGCCGAATTTCGTATCCGGTATTGCATAGGCTGCCATTATATCGGGCAGCACGTAGCCCTTGCTCTCACCGGCAACAAAGCCCAGCAGTGCATGGCCACTGTAGCCACCCGTATGCACATTGATGCCCGGCAGCAACTCTATAAAGTTGTTGTTGGAAGTACCAAGATCGGTCTTAAGGCCGGTAACCGCACCCAGTACCGATACCTGGCCCTGCACCGCTGGATCGAACCGGTACATGAAGGGAGCATTGAAGCCAATGGTTGTCTCTGTAGTATTCAGCGCTGCGGTGTAGACCGATGCGTTGATAGACGGATTGTAGGTGAATTTCTCGTTGCTGTCGGGCTTGTTCTTTGTATCCACAACAGCCCTGATGGTGGTATAGGTTTGCTTTACGTCATTGGCGCTGTAAGTAAAGCGGTCGTGATCGTAGCCGTAGTAATAATACTGGTTGCGCTCTACATTGATGAGGGCGTGCCAGTCGCTGAAGTCGTTGTGCAGGATGCCTTCGGCCTCTATGCCGCTCAGGGCAGTCTTCTCATTATCAATGCTACCCGACTGCGATATGTGGTGCAGGTGAATTGCAGTTTCATAATTGGCGCCCTGGAGGCTGCCCTTAATGCTGCCGATGCCCGCATCGAGGTACAGCGTAGAAAGGTTGCCCGCGCCCAGCTTCACATAGTTCTCATAAGGCAGTGCCAGCGGGTCTTTGCCCAGCGCGAGGGGGCGCAGTGGCAATGAGCTATAGGTGTAGTACAGCGATTGCTGCGGCACATCGTAATTAAAGGTGGGGTGCGTGGTATCGGCAGGTGGCAATTGCGGTATCCATTCGGGCTTGGGGGCCTGCTTCACCTGCGGTTTGTAGGATTGCAGCACCTCTATGGTAGCGCCCTTCATTACCGTATCGCCGGCAGGCACCTGTTGCGCCCGCGCACTTGTGGCCGCGGCCACCAACGATAATATAAAAAGATGTTTCACGCGCATGTTATGCAAATTAATATTTCGCCCCTTCAGGGCTTGTGTTTTGTTGTATCGCGAGTCGAGGGGCTTCACCCCTCGCTGAGCTATTTTGCCCTTTCAGGGCTTTTTGTTAACTATCTTTTCGCGAAATAATATCACCCCTTCGGGGCTTACCCTAGTTCTTTTTATTTTTCTATAATAATGCCACCCCTTCGGGGCTATCATTTAATTGTCACCTATACTTACTTTACTCTTCTGATAGTTTGCTTTGCTTTTTCTCCAATGCCTTTACTTCTTCCAGTTTCTTTTGTGCCTCTTCTTTTGCATCGGCTATTTTCGTGTGCTTCACGATGCTTTCCAGGGTAGCCTTGGCGTTGAAGAAGTCTTTCTCCTGCACCAGCACATCTGCCAGCAGCAGGTAGGATTTTACGATCCAATAGTCGTAGCCGGAGGAAAGATGTATGGTTTCATTGGCAGCAGCTTCTGCTTCTTTCAGCTTGCCTTTTTCCAGGTATATCTCTGATATGCGGTAGCGGGCTTCGGCAGCTATATCGCCATTTTTGTTTTTACTGAGCTGCTGGTAAATGGTAAGGGCGGCATCAGAGCTATCGTATTGCTGCAAAGATTTTGCTTTGTAGTACAGCACATCATTGATGGTTTCGTCCTGCACGCCGGGCATGGCTATTAGTGAGTCGGCATAGGAGGCAGCCTCGTGGTAACGGTTTGCATTGTAGCCGCTCTTCACCAGGCCTTCGTAGGCCAGCATACGCACCACATCGTTATCTGCGGTCGAGCGCAGCTTTGTGTAGTAGCCGAATGCACCTGCGTAGTCCTTATCCTGGTAGGCAATGGCTGCGGCATGGCGGGCGCTGTTCTCGTAAAAGTCGTTCCAGGGCCCAGCGAGTACTTTGTCGTAATCGGCACGGGCCTCCTTGTATTTTTTGAGATTATAGTAGCTCTCGCCCCTGTAGTAGTGCGCCTTTATGGCAAATATACCGTTGGGGTACTGTTGCAGGTAATTACTGAAGGCCGTAGCTGCATCGTCCAACTTGCCATTACTGAATTGTGTTTCGGCAGCGGCATAATAAGTGGAGTCTACTGAACTGCTGTCGGCAGAAGGAAGGCCGCTTTCTTTGAGCATCCTGGTGTATTCTGCCGGCTGGTTGCTGAGTATGTAGAGGCTTTTAAGCGCATCAAGAGCCGCAAGGCGGTCATCAGCGCCGGGATAATCCTTAACCACGTGCCTGTAGGCATTGATGGCCTTGCTGTTATCATTCATCTGCTGGTAAATGAAGCCGGTCTTCATCCACGCAGAGGGTGCAAAACTTTTATCGCTCACCGAGTCGGTAAGCTGGTGCAGGTAAGCCAAAGCCTGCGGGTATTTATCTGATTCGAGGTAAGTGATGGCGATCTCATAGCGGGCATGATCGGCATAGGCAGATGGC
>CAIVKT010000411.1 GCA_903906615.1 uncultured Bacteroidota bacterium
CGTTATGGAAATCCTACTTTTCCGGCTCTTAAAGGTATAAACTACATTGTATGCGTTACACACACTTGTTACCCGCCGCCTGCGTAATGGTATTGATGGCCACCAACACAGGTGCCCAAACAAAGCAAAAACTGACCATAGAGCAGGCAACTGTATTCCTGAGCGGGGCAGAGCTTACCAGCACCGCAACTGTGTCGCTGAGTAAGGGCGAGAATGAAGTGATCTTCAGTAATGTAGCCGGCAATGTGAATAGCCAAAGCCTGAATCTGGGCGCTACTAATGGCGTGGTGGTGGAGTCGGCCACGTTTCAGAACAACTACCTGGCAACAGAGGTATTTTCGCCGCGCGCTAAAGAGCTGAAAGACAGCATAGACGTAGTGGGCGACCACGTAGAAGAGGTGAGCAATAAGATAGCCGTGATCACCGAGGAGATCGCCATACTGAAGGAGAACAGGAAAGTGAGCGGTAATGCCAATGGCCTGTCGGTCGCAGAGCTGACGAAGATGCTGGACCTCATTAATACTAAAATGGAAGGCTATCTGAACCAGAAAGATAAGCTGGATAAACAACTGGCAAAAGCAGATGACTACCTGGCCAAGCTGAACAGCCAGCTGAATGAAGAAAAGAAAAAGGATTATCAGCCCGGCGGGCAACTACTGGTGAAATTTTATGCAAAAGAAGCCACCACGGCTACTGTAAGTGTGGACTATGTAGTGCCGGGCGCAGGCTGGAGCCCCACCTACGATATAGTAGCCGATGATGCCCATAGCCCCATAAAGCTGTTCTACAAAGCCAACATACACCAGAGCTGTGGCGTGAGCTGGAACAATGTGCGCCTGAGCCTCTCCACCGGCAACCCCAATGAGGGCGCGCAAGCACCCGCCATGAATCCATGGTACCTGGCGTTCTATACACCTGCTGTTGCCAATTACAGCAAGGGGCTGGTTGACATGTCTGCTGCGACACCTGGTTTGTACCAAAATCGAAGAAGCGAGGATGTGAATATAGGCGGTGGAAGAACCGATGGTACACTTTACATCATCGATGGAGTGCAGGTACAAGGTGTTACAGGAGTGTCAATGCCCCAAAGTTCTATAAATAACTATACAAGCGTAGATAATGCAGGCATCAATACCAGCTTTGACATAGACCTGCCTTATACCATACCCACCGATGGGCAGCAGCACCTGGTAGCCATAAAGAAATATGAGCTGCCCGCCAGCTACCGCTACTATGTGGTGCCGAAACTGGATAAGGATGCCTTCCTGCAGGCACAGGTAACCAACTGGGAAGACCTGAACCTGCTGCCCGGCCAGAGTAACATCTTTTATGAAGGCACTTATGTGGGACAAGGGTATATAGATGTGCGCAACATAAAAGACACCATGACGCTATCGCTGGGCAGGGACAAAAAGATAGTGGTGAAGCGCGACCAGGATACCAAGCTGCGCAGCACCAAGACCATAGGCACCAATGTGCGCGAGGCATTTGCCTACACCATAAGCGTGCGGAATACCCGCAAGGAGAACATCACCCTGGTGGTACAAGACCAGCAGCCTGTAAGCACCAATACTGATATAGCCATAGAAGAACGCGAAACAGCGGGCGCTGAATTTGATGAAAAGACAGGGATGATGAACTGGACCATAGGCGTAGCGCCGAACGAGACCAAGAAGATCAGCTTTGAGTATACCGTGAAGTACCCGAAAGGGAAGATAGTGGCGGGACTGAAGTGAATGGCTCAATGACTCAATTCCTCAATTCCTCTATGATGTGGTTTGATGCGCAGTACGTAGTGATAATTGCTCAATGACTCAATTCCTCAATGATGTGGTTTGATGCGCAGTACGTAGTGATAATTGCTCAATTGTGTGGTAATAATAAAAACGCTATCAAAAATATTACTAAAGAAATCGTATTGCTGTTAAAAATCTAAAAGTATTGCGCACTCCAGATTTGACAACTTTTTAAAAGGTAATGTGGTCAAAAATAGTTGGTGATTTTCTCAGTAACTATTCATAATATTCGATTGTCAATTTGAAGAGGAAGTAGGCTCTGCTGGAGAGCAACCTGCCAG
>CAIVKT010000412.1 GCA_903906615.1 uncultured Bacteroidota bacterium
GATGTGGTACTTGATGCCTATGTAGTTATTCAGCGCCTTATTCTTGCCGGTTATAAATGGCCGGTGCCACTTCACATCTATATTGCTACGCTTGCCCCATGTGCCACACGCTACCTTCGCGGTATAAGTATGCGCGCCTGCGTTCACAGTAAATATCCCGTTTGCCTGCTGCACATTATCTGCCTTTGTTTTGGTGAGCAAGGTAGCGCCTGACTCCTGTGCCAATCGCGCCAGCGCATCATCCAGCACATACCTGCTAATACCAAAACCACCTTGCGACAATTCTGTATTGAGTTCGTTCCCTTTAGTATCCGTTACCTGTAGCTTATTAATAACAGGCAAAGCCATAGCGCCAACCGGCAAACCGAGTCCCTCCAAAAAAGGTTTGCTTTCCAAGCTTATGTATTCACCACACACCTTGTGGCGTGGATACACATCTTTCTCCAACACCAATACTCTATATCCTATGCGGGACAGCACAATCGCCGCCGACAGCCCCGCGAGGCCGCCGCCAACAATGGCTACATCATATGCGTTACTGTTATCCATTCTTTACTATGATAAGGTAACGAAACGCCCATTGCCACCGGATGGTGTAGTTGGTAATACCGGCCATTGCAAGCACTTGCTCCCACTCCTTGCGCACCAATGCCCGCTTTACAGATAGCGGCCCGTCATGTTTTACAAGATAAGATCTCGACAATAAACCCGTGAGTAGCTTTATAGCATGATACGCCACACGATGCCGTTGCAGGTCGTTTATAAAAAAGCCCAGCCTGCTGTTTTGGTGCATCCATTGCAGTTGTTCCACTAATTGCACCTCCGTAAAATGATGGCAAAACAACGAAGAGAAAATAACATCAGGCTTCGCATCCTTCCATTGCGCTTGCCTGTAGTCGCTGCATATCCATGTGGTGTCGGCGGGAGCATGTTGCTGTGCATAGGTGATGCACTCTGCCTTCATATCTATGCCGGTAAGCGCAAACGGGATATTCCTTTTTTGCAGCATCTTGCCCACGGCTACCAAATTATCTCCGCCACCACAGCCGATCTCCGCTATTGCCAATTTTTTATTATGGCCATGCAATTGATCAGCAAAATACCCAATCCCTTTACAGGTGATTTTGTGCCCGCCAAGCAAGGTATTTATGGTGTTCAGTTCTTTCAAATTGACCTCCATATCAGCAAAAGGGATGTTATCCCCATCCAACAGTTCTTTTTGGTATGACCGGTGCGCAAAACTCATGCTACAGTCATTGTTATGCTTTCCATAGTAAGGCCGGGGCCAAAGGCAGCCGCAAATATCTTTTCGCCTTTATCGCCAATAATGCCATGCCACATCTCCTGCAACACAAAGAGTATTGTGCAAGACGACATATTGCCGTACTGCCGCAGCACACTGCGCGATGCGGCCATATCCTCCTCATCTATACCTAATCCGTTGCCCAGCGCATCCAGTATACGCTTGCCACCGGGATGTATACACCAATACCGAACGTCCTCATGCTTGCAACCGGCTTTGTGTAGCGCCCTGTCCTTCATCTTGCCTATATCTGCCCTGAAAATATCCGGCACATCGCCCGCAAGCGTCATTATAAATCCTGTGGAGGACAGGTTCCACGTCATGCTGCCCTGCGCGTCTTTCAGCACTTCGGAGTAAAAGCTGTCCATCCTTAGCCCTTCCCTTTCCGATAGGTCGCTGCTGATAAGCACAGCCCCGGAGCCATCGCCAAACAGCAGCGGCGCCACAATAGTATCTTCCGAAAATGTTTTTTGAAAATGCAGCGAGCATAGCTCTGTGCATACCACCAGCACATGCGCCTTCGGGTGTGCAGCTACTATGTCATTGGCCATTTTAAGTCCATGCACAGCAGCGTAGCAGCCCATAAAGTTGATGGCAGTGCGGCAAGTATCAGCAGCCAGGCCCATAGCCTCCATCAGTTGCAGCTCCAGCCCCGGTGCGCTCATGCCGGTGCAGCTTACCGTTATCAGGTGCGTTATATCTTCTTTTCTGATGATGCCATCTATGCACTTTTCTGCTGCCCTTAAGCTTAGTGGCAGTGCGTTTTCTGTAAACCATTTCATCCTGTGTTCCAGGTTAGGAAAAGGCTCCAGGTCTTTTGATTTGGGGAAGAATTGCCATTCGTCTATGGGCAAGGTAAAATCGGGTATCACCGAGTAGCGGGTATCTATACCACTATGCTCATACAGGTATTTTAATACCCTGCGTTGTTTTTCATCTGCCCCGTACGCACCCTCCATAAAAGCCAGCAGACTTGCCTGGTTGTGCTTGTATTGTGGCACTTCTGTTGCTATTGATATTATTTTCCCCATCGCTACACTAATATGCGGCTATTAGGACACAATTGTTTGCCCTAACGCCTGAAACGGGACTATCCCCTATCCAGAAAGTAAAATATCGAGCCAACCACTGCTATCGGCCGGGAATTATTTCTTTTTACCAAGCGTGTCCGTTTTCCCAAGTTCCCTGTTTGCCGCAGCTATGATACCTGCAGATAGCTGGTTGCCGGGGTCTTGCGCCAATGCTTGCTGAGAGAAATATATGGCTGTATCAAATACACGCATTTGCAAATAGCTCATGGCTATATTGTTCATCACAGCTACATTACCAGGGCTTATCTGCAATGCCTGCCTGCATAGGACTGCGCTGGTGGCATATTGCTGCCGGGCAAAGTAAACAGCGCCCAGGTCGCATAACGCAACCGGGTTTTGTGGGGCCAGCGCTACAGCCTGCTTCAGTTGCACCTCGGCAGAGTCGTATCGCTGTAGCTTCGCAAACAGGTTGCCGAGATAGCTGTGTGCGCTGCTGTTGCCGGGGTATATGCTTATTGATCGCTCCACGTGATCTATACCCTGCTGCATCATGCGTTCTTTGTCTTTAGAGTCTGTTTCATCGGCCACGCCATCTGTTGTTTCTTCATACCCCAGCGATTGCAGCAGGCGTGCATTGTCGGGCGACTTTGCTGCATCAGCTTTTGCAAGAGTGTAGTTATCTTTCCACTCGGCATTCCGCCGTATAGTTAGCCCGGCAAATATTACCAGAACGGGTATCAGTGCCAGCCACATTTTCTTAGGAATAGTATCGCTATCCTTCGCCGGCAACTGATGCAGCAACAATGAAATAAACAAACAAAAACCGACCGATGGAAAGAACAAAAAACGCTCGGCCATTGTAGAACCTATGAGTATAAAAATATTAGCAAACAACGCGATCGTAATGATGTAGAACAGCCCTGCAAAAGCATACAGGCCATTCTTCTTTACCAACGCCACTACGCTCATCACGGTTACACCTGCATACAGTAACACCGACAAAAGCACCCACACATTCCCAAACCCTGCAAAACCGAATGTATGGTAGCCATAATCGCACACCAGCGGGTAAGGCACGAACAGCAGACGAGCATAATATCCCAGCATCATTATTGCAGTCGCCACCCTCACTGATACCGATGGCGCTCCGGCCAGCATATTATCCAAAAAGCCCGGCGCACCTGTGCTTTCGGCATGGTTTATTTTGAGGATATACTGCCTCAGCAGAATGAATGCCACAGCAACTACCAGCGTTACTACTGATAGAAGTGTACTCCTTCTCTTGTCTCTGTTCTTATAAAAGAAAAAGATCAGCGGCACCACCAGCACAAAGCTCACCGATGTTTCTTTCGATAGCAATGACAGTAATAAACACAAAGACCCGGCCACCAGTTGCCACACCTTGCCTGATGATGCATATTTCACAAATAGAATCAAACAACTGAAAGCAAAAAAGAAGCACAGCAGCTCGTCCCTGCTTTTTATATTGGCCACCACTTCGGTATGTATGGGGTGTTGCGCAAAGAGCAGGCAGGCAACAAATACCACACCTCTATTTTCGTCATCAAACAAGGCATTGAGGAATAGGTACAGCAATGCTACGCAGGCAGCAAACAAAAGGATATTGACAAGGTGGTTGCCCGCAGGCCAGTCGCCCCACAACTGTCGCTCTATGGCAAAGCACACCAGTGGCAGCGGGCGGTACAGGTCGTTGGTGGTGGTGGCATCATTATTAATCCTGAACCCTTTGAGGTAGGGTGTGGCCAGTATAGTGGGTATGCCCTTTATCCCTTGCGCCACATAAGCATTCTGTTTGATCACGCCCAGGTCGTCCAGCACATAGCCGTTATTAAGGGTATCAGCATACACCAGCAGCGACAAAATAATGAGGAGCAGTAAAGGTTTGTAAGACAGCAGAAATGATCCGGCATTAACCTGTACGATCTGCTCCTTACCCGCAATATCATTTTTGCTTTTCATAGCTGCTGCACGCAATGGATCAGGCATGTAGGCCGCGCCTGTTTTATTTTTTATCAGGGCCGTCTTTGTAGCGCAGCCTGTTTTCTTTATACACCACTTCCTTCACTACATTATCCAGTTTTTCAGTGGCAATATTCAGCTTATTGATCACTTCCCCGTTAATAGGGTCTGTGGGGTCGTCGTGGTTAAAAAGTTGCAGCAGGCCCAGTATAGTGGCTACCGGGCCGCGCACATCATGCGCCTGCGTATGGGCTATATCGCTCAGCACATTGCTTTGGGCCTCAATATGCGCCAGGTGCCTTTCTTTTTCTTTGGAGAGCAACTCGTTGTATTTCTTTTGTGTATTGTAATTTCGGTAAACGAAAAACGCCAGCAGTAAGATAAGCACAGAGGCAACAACGCTTGTATAAGTATAAGTCTGCTGCCTCGCTATCCTGCTTTGGAAAACGATTTGCCTGTTTGTACTATCTATCAACTCTCTTTGCTTGAATTCGGATTCGACCTGCCTGCGTGTATATTCATTCTCGTTGGCCGTTATGTTCAAACTGTCTTTCACATTTATGTATTCATTCAGCGTTCTGAAGGCATCTTCATACTGTCCTTTTTGCTGGTAGGCTGTGGCCAGTACTGCCAGTACATCCCTTTGGTCATCGAGTATTTTCGTTTGCCTTGCTATATCCAGCGCTTTTTTCAGGTAAAAAACAGCCAGGTCATAATTGCCTTGCTTTAAATAGACATTCCCCAAAGTAGCATTTGATTTTGAAAGCAGGTCCAGGTAACCCTGGGCTTCAGCAAGCCTCAATGAACTGTCTGCATACGCCAGGGCGTTGGGGAAAGAACTTTTTTTCAAATAAATATTACCCAGTTCGTTCAATACCCGCACCTCATATTTAAAATTGGTAAGCCCCACACAGCTGTCTAAGGCGCTATGATAGTAGGCTATGGCTGTATCATAGTCGCCCTTTTCCGTATATACTTTACCTATACCGATCAGGCTGCTCACCACAAATACTTTGCTTTTGATCAGGATAGCCTGTTGATATCCTTTTTTATATATTTCCAGTCCGCGGTTCAGTTGTTTTTTAGAAAGATATAATTCTCCCATGTTGATATATAATGCAGCTTTCATTCCTCCATCTTCCTGCGATATGTTTTTTTTTGACCGCTCATAATCATCAAATTTTGTTAGTGCGGAATCGTAACATGCAAGCGCATTTGAGTATGCGCCGATAGCATTGCAAAGAACACCTTTATCGGCAAGTATGGATATTTCCACATCAGGGCAGGCATTTACCTGCAACCCCCTGTCATAGTCTTCAAGGGTCAGTAAATACTCAGATAGCTGTTGATGATATTTTCCTATCGTTTGCCAGGCAGTTGCTTCATCATTTTTATTCCCGTTACTGTTGGCCAGGTTCACATTGTTCCCAAAATATTCAAACGCCTTAGTATAGTTTTTCGAACACTCAAAATATATATACCCTATCGTCAGGTTAGCTGAATAAATCCCTTTATACCATTTTATCCGCTCTGCTATACGTTTTGCTTCGTTTGCTATCGCCAGCTTGTATACAGAATCCTCACAATAAGCCCTGGAAACCATATCAATCAGCGTACTCACCTTTTCAGAATCCGAAGAAAGATTTTGTACGGATGCAATAACGGAGTCCGGGTTATTAACAGATTGGCTATAGGAATGCGAAGGAGTACATACTACCAACCCGATTATAGTCAAAAATCTTTTAAGCTGTTTCTGCATGTTAAGGCTTGTCAAAGACTATATTATTTTTTAGAATTATCACTAAAATGCTAAAGCTACAAAGAATGTCTTTATTTTTTTAAATTTCCAAAACAAACATTTTAATATTTAATTTAACATCCTATGTTAATGTTTGCGTTAAATCAAGCAATTTATGCTTACTTTTATATTAATAAACTACTTGTATATGGCTCAGCAATTACTTTCTCAGATCAGCACAACATTCCTCGGAATTTTACTTGTATTTACATCTACTACTTTGTTTGCCGATGGCTATTCGTCGGGTCTTACATTTGGAAGGCCGCAAGGTTCTGTACATGCAGCTTGTGCCGGCTACGGCGTATGTGTAGAAGGTGTTACGGACATTCCAAACTCCGCTAACCCGGAAGCTATCAATGTTACATTTACTACAGCGCCAAACGACATCACAACATTGATCATGACCTTTAGCCTCAATGACCTGAAGAACAGCCAGCCCGACCAGGTAGCGCTCTTCACCAACCCAGCAGGCATATACCAGTTTGATGCCGAGTACGATCTTACGTCTCCTGGCTTTCAGCAATTAAACCTTTTACCAAATGCTGCAATACTGCCATCTACTCCCGGTACTGTAGTCATCAACGGCGACCAGGTAACCGTTTATTTCAGTTATTACTACGCGCAGAATTAATTCTGTTCTTACAATATAAAACTAAAATGGTGAAGCAATTGCTTCACCATTTTAGTTCCGGGTCATCGCTTTGCTCTCCCCGAAACGCTTGCCTGCTCTGTATCTTCTGCAATTGCCGGTCGTATACAAGCTTCGCTGTTTTCATGGCCACGTCCTGGTCCAGCAATACTGCATTCAGCTTTTTCTCAGAGATATCCAGCCGGTACATCAACTGAAAAAACACTTCGGGGCCACGCTCCAGTACAGCAACAATTTTTTCTGCAAGCAGTTGAAGTATTGCTTCTTCC
>CAIVKT010000413.1 GCA_903906615.1 uncultured Bacteroidota bacterium
AAAAAACAATATAGATCATTAGTTATCCATAGACTGCCCTGCCCACCCTGTATTATTTGTATTATTGTATCTTTAGGATTGCCGCGTGCAGATGTTATTTTTGCAGGCAATACATACAAACACTAAAAACCAAACACCAATGGCACTCGAAGAAAAAGTAATGGAAGAGCTGAAGAACGCTATGCGCGCTAAGGACGAAGCCGCGCTGCGCACCCTCCGCGCTATAAAGGCCGCCATCATCATTGAAAAAACATCAGAAGGCGCAAATGGCGCAATAGATGAGGCCACAGAAAATAAAATGCTGCAAAAACTGGCCAAGCAGCGCCGCGACTCGCTGGAGATATTTGAAAAGCAAAACCGCGAAGACCTCGCCGCAAAGGAAAGGGAAGAACTGGCCATCATAGAAAAATTTCTGCCGCAGCAACTTACCCCCGATGAGCTGAAGGCTGAAGTAAGCGCCATCATAGCGCAGGTGGGCGCCAAATCGCCCGGCGATATCGGCAAGGTAATGGGCGTAGCCTCTAAGCAGCTTGCAGGTAAAACCGCCAGCAAAGCAATATCTGATATGGTGAAACAGTTGCTGGCGCAATAGCATAGGCTACCATGATATTAGATGTCGTAGGCATTATCCTTATCGTTCTATTCTTTATTCGTGGCTACATGAAGGGGGCTATTGTAGCCGCGTTTTCTGTGTTGGCCATACTGCTGGGTATCATATGCGCGCTCAAGCTGTCGCAGTCGCTGGCTACATGGCTGCTCGCCAAGGGCTACATCAGCAGTGGGTGGGCGCAGGTGGTCAGCTACCTGGTACTCTTCATAGGCGTAGTGCTTATTGTGAGGCTCATAGCCCGCCTCATAGAAAAGGCGCTGGAAGGCATGATGCTGGGCGTGGTGAATAAGCTGGTAGGCGGGCTAATGTATGCCGCGCTCGGTGCTTTGCTGTGGAGCTCCTTCCTGTGGCTGGGCAACCGTATGAATATCATTACACCCGATACCATAGCCGCTTCCAAAACCTACTCCTGGCTCGCTAAGCTCGCACCCTGGTTCTTTGAGCAGGCAGGGAAGTTACTGCCCTTTGCTAAAGACACTGTGGCCAACCTCGAACATTTTTTTGATACCGTAAATAACAAAGCGCAGCAGCATGTGGGTGCTCATTGACAATTACGACTCCTTCACCTACATACTGCGGCACTACCTGCTGCAAACAGGCAACGAATGCACTGTAATGCGCAACGACGAAGTATCATTGCAAAAGCTTATTGATCTGAACCCCACGCGCCTCATCCTTTCCCCCGGCCCCGAAACACCGCTGCAGGCGGGCATCACCATGGCGGCTATAGATCATTTTCATAAGCACACACCCATACTTGGTGTGTGCCTCGGCCACCAGGCGCTGGGTATGTACTTCGGTGCAAAGCTGGTGCATACTGCCTACCCCATGCACGGTAAAACAAGTGAAGTAACGCACGACAGCAGTCCGCTGTTCAAAGGCATCCCCTCTCCCTTCACCGTTATGCGCTACCACTCACTGGCAGTAACATCTTTTGATAAAACGCTACTGCAAGCCATCGCACATACCGCCGACGGCACAGTGATGGCCCTCGCGCACACTCAATATCCCTGCACCGGCGTGCAGTTCCATCCCGAGTCTGTTGGTACAGAGCATGGATTACAGTTGCTGAAGAACTGGGCGGAGATGTGATTAATTTAGCAGGAATACTTAACTTTACACAGCTATTATTTTATTCGATGCAATACACCTACAAAATAATGCTTCATAAAGAACCGGAAGGGGGCTATACAGTTTCTGTGCCGGCACTCCCTGGCTGTATTACTTATGGCGAAGATATAGACGAAGCTATGGCTATGGCTAAAGAAGCGGTAGAATTATATATTGAAGAACTAGAAAACAGGGGCGAAGGGATACCTGCATAGCACTTACATAAACTTCACCCTTCATTCCTTTTTATTGTGATCAGATACTACTTCCCCTTTGGCAGCAAAAGCTCATTATACTCCGCAGGAGCATTGAGCAGCGCCAGTGCCTTGTCCAGCTCTTTATCGTACTGCAGGCCTTGCGCTATGCGGCCACGGGTGTAGTAGTAGCGGGAGGCTATCTCGTTCTCCAGCATTTCCTTCACCTGTTCTTTGTGCTTCAGCAGGTCCTGTTTTTTGTCGTGCGACAACTTTGACCGAAGCGCGTCAAATTCGCCCTTTGTTTCGTCATAGTATTTTTCGCGCTCGGCTATTTTCATTAGCGAGTCCAGCCCTTCTTCGGTTTCTGTTTTGTAGGAGTAGTCTTTGTTATCCACCCACTTGGCAAACTGTCCGAACTCAGCATCAGTAAGCGTAAAGGTAGCTGCCGATGGTATGGATGAGTGCTTGCCTGCATATTCGGTGGCATAGTCGAAGATGTAGTTCTTGGTGTATAGCGCCACGGCTATCATGCTCATAGGTTCATCTTTCAGGTGCACATCCGGCTCTATGCCGCCGCCGCTCAGCACTATGCGGCCATCCTTGGTTTTAAAGGCTTTTTTCAGCGAGTCGGGCATAAAGCCTACGCTGCCATCTGCGTTGCGGTGGGCATAGTCCAGCGCCTGTATACAGCGGCCGCTGGGTGTGTAGTAGCGGGCTATGGTCAGCTTCAGTCGGGCATTAAAGCCCAGTGGGCGTGTCACCTGCACCAGGCCCTTGCCATAGGAGCGCTCGCCTATGATCACGCCACGGTCCAGGTCCTGCATAGTGCCGGCCACTATCTCCGATGCCGATGCCGATGAATGGTTCACCAGCACGGTCAGTGGCAGTGTCTTGTTCCATACATTGCCCGGCGTTTTGTATTCCTTGTCCATATCTGGTATCTTCCCCTTGGTGCTTACCACCAGTTGGTTCTTATCCACAAATATGTTGCAGAGTTGCACCGCTTCTTCCAGCAGGCCGCCGGGGTTGTTGCGCAGGTCCAGCACCAGGCCCTTCAGTGCAGGCTGGGCTTTCTGCAGGCTGTCGTACGCATCCTTCACCTGCCGCGCGCACCCTTGGGTAAACTGCGTCAGCCGCACAAAAGCAATATCGTGCTGCGGGCCTATCAGCGCCGCGTATGGCACGCTCGATATTTCTATCTCGCCGCGGCGCACCATCTTTTCAGACACGGTATGGTTAAAGGCATCTTTGATGCGCATGTCTATCTGTGTACCCGGCGACCCCTTCAGCAGCACGCTCAGGTCGTCTATGCTCTTGCCCTTTATATCCTGCTTATCTATGGCTTCTACCTGGTCGCCGGGGTGCAGGCCTGCTTTCTGGGCAGGGCTGTTCTCATACACATCGCCTATGTATATATCATCGCCTTTGCGGCGCATGCTGGCCCCTATGCCGCCATACTTGCCGGTGGTCATAAATTCGTATTCCTCTATGTCCGATTCGGTGATGTAATTGGTATACGGGTCCAGGTCTTCCAGCATGGCATCCACGCCGGTCTTCACCAGTTTGCCGGGCTCTATGGGGTCTACATAGTAGGTGTTCAGTTCCTTAAACAGGTTGGTGTAGATGTCCAGGTTCTTCGAAATTTCAAAATAGGGGTCGCTCGTGCGTGCGCGGATAAAGAAAAATGCCGTTGCCGTCAATATTACGCCTGCGGCAAAACCTTTTGCCTTACCCCACTTCTTAAATGATGTCATTATGCTGCTATATTAAGATAAGCAATTTACAACGTTTTAAGCCCTCAAAAAATTTTACTCCCTATAAAATGACCCAAAACACTTGTATTTGTGATAATTATAGTATTTTGTATGGGTAAGGGCCACCTGCTCAAAGCCGTTTCTTATGCCAACACACAGACATTTACTTTTTTTCATTCTTTTGCTTGCTTGCAGTGGCATGGCTTATGGCCAGAAGCCCTTCACAGAAGGTACTATTGTGTACAAGGTAAAACTGTCTACACCGGGCCAGAAGGACATTGTAGGCTCCTATATATTTGAGATAAAGGGCGCGCAGGTAAAAAAGGAGCTGAAGCTGAGTAATGGTTACCAGGATATAGTGCTGATCAACTGTACTACCAATACCATGTACTCCCTGCAAACCAGCAATGGACGCAAGTATGCCATACAGCTGCGTATGGATGATGCCGTAAAAAAACAGGAAGCTTTCGATCATTTTAATGTGAAGAACGAACTCCTGAACGCCAGGAACATTGCAGGCTTCGCCTCCTGCAAGGGCGATGTGATTTATAAAGACGGCACCAGTGCGGAGACGTACTACACCAAAGAATGGTACCCTTCACAATCCATCACCTTTGAGCGCTATCCTAATGCAAAATTCCTGCCGCTGTATTTCTTCTATACTGATGAGCAGGGCGTTTCCATGGAATTTGAAGCCAAAAAAATAGAAGCTACCCCAGTGCCCGATGCTGTATTCCGCATTCCCGGCGATTATAAAATGATCTCCTACGCCGAGTACAAGCAAATGAGCAAATAACCTTTTCGTGTTCTTATCTCTTTAATATCAGTAAAATAAGTGCTTTGCGCCCTTTGCGAAACCTTTGCGTTGAAAAGTAACTATGCCGGGTCCTGTTTCAGAGATGGTGCTTTATCCTAAATACAATAAATTTGCCCCATGGCATCCTCCGGTAGTGGCGTTTTTTGTGGTGGTATAAAGGCATTGCTGCTCGCACTCGTGCTTTCATGTGCCTGCCTGCACACAACTGCCCAAACTGCTAAAACTGCCGAGAACAAAGAACTGCCACCACCGCGCGATGTGAAAATACTCGATGAACACAAAGACGCTAAAGGCAATACCATCCGCAAGATCGAATACCGGCAAGGCAATCTTTCCATTACCGAAACCGTCATCATCCCCTCCGATGCCATCTTCAATGTGCGGCACCCTATAAACGCCGATACGCTGGATAAGGACTCCGTGGTGATTATCGTCAACAAATCGAAGTACAACCTGGAGGTATTCTACAAAAGAAAGAAGATACGCTCCTACAAAGCGGTGTTTGGGCCCAAGCCGCTCGAAGATAAGCGCATGGCTGGCGACCGCTGCACCCCCGAAGGCTCCTTCCTGATACAAAGCAAGAACCCCAATTCCAAGTACGACAAATTCATGCTGCTCAATTATCCAACTCCGGCATCAATAGAGCACTTTAACGACCTGGTAGCACGCGGCGCCCTCCCAAAAAACGCGCAGCCCGGCGGCGATGTGGGCATACACGGTATATGGAAGGGCGGCGACGATATGATAGAAATGGGTGTAGGCTGGACAGATGGTTGCATAGCCCTTTGCAACAAAGACATAGAAGAACTCTACAAATTTACCGGCATCGGCACGAAGGTGTTCATCAAAAAATAAAACAGCCATCTGCAAATAGTTCCTACATCATGATGGTAACATAGCCCACGGTTTCAACCGTGGGTCAAAGGAAGAACCGGGTCATGCAACCGTTTTAACGGTTTAAATTACGATGCGAAATTATTCGCTGTGCCTACTCTTCATCAAAAAATAACCCCTTCTCCCAACTTAACACGTTATACATCATTGCTTTTATTACCTTTGGCAATAGTTAACCATTAGTTAAGCAAAAACCATTTAAAACCACAGCTCCATGAAAAAGATCATCATCATGTCTGCCGCGCTCTTCGTTAGCGCATTATCAGCCTTCGGCCAGGGCAAGGGCGCGCCTGCCCCGGCAAAGGATACTGTATTTTTCGATAAAAGCTTTGTGGATGCCGGCGCTGCGCCATCCGAGTCTACAGAGTTTCACCTGGTGCCTAAGTTCTACAAAGCAGGCGAACTGGTGCCGGAGCAGCCGATAGCCCTCACCGCTGCCAAGAAAGAGGCCATGGACATAGCCCGCTCCAAACCCTCGCCCCTGCGCAGGGATTGCATCAACCTCATATACACCGTAGACCCTGTATACAGCGATGGCTCCATCACCGGCGCCGTTAAAGGCACCATCGTCATCAAGTGGGACACCAAAAGAAAGCTCTGGATGTTCAACTACCTCAAGTACCAACTCATCAATATAGACCAGAACGCCTGCGTATTCATGTACGAGGCCGAATAAGAGATAACGTTCCAAAATAGCTGCCCTGTACTTGCGTGCACGGCAGCTATTTTTATTTGCACCAGGCTCCACAAAAAGGAACTCTTGTGTCATAGCAAGAGGAAATTACTTCGCAAGTATATCCATAAACTATTTCAGCAGTATATACTGCTCCACATCTTTCCTGGTTATTATTTTATCGGAGAGGATGATAAGGCGCTCCACTACGTTGCGCAGCTCGCGGATGTTGCCGGTCCAGTTGTATTGTTTCAGGGCATCTGTAGCCGCAGGCTCCAGCTCTTTGATTGGCTGCTTGTAGTCTTCGCTGATCTCTTTCATAAAGTGCTCTATGAGCGCAGGGATATCATCGCGGCGGGCATTCAATGATGGCACCTGTATCAGTATCACGCTGAGGCGGTGATACAGGTCAAGGCGAAATCTTTTGGCTTCTACTTCTTCCATCAGGTTTTTGTTGGTGGCCGCTATCACGCGCACATCCACTTTAATATCTTTTTCTCCTCCTACACGGGTGATGCGGCTTTCCTGCAATGCGCGAAGCATTTTGGCCTGGGCATCATGGCTCATATCGCCTATCTCATCGAGGAAGAGTGTACCGCCATTAGCCTGTTCAAACTTGCCTATGCGCTGCTTGATGGCTGATGTAAAAGAACCCTTCTCATGCCCGAAGAGCTCACTCTCTATGAGTTCCGATGGTATGGCTGCACAGTTCACCTCCACCAGCGGGCCATTGGCTCTGTGGCTTTGCTCGTGTATGCGCCGGGCCACCAGCTCCTTACCCACGCCGTTCTCCCCGGTGATCAGCACGCGGGCATCAGTGGGGGCTACTTTATCTATGGTTTCCTGTATGCGCTTCATGCCCTCGCTGGTGCCTATCATCTCATTGGCGCGCGATATGCGCTTGCGCAGTTGCTTGGTCTCCACCACCAGCGACTTCTTATCCATCGCGTTGCGGATGGTTATCAGCAGGCGGTTCAGGTCCGGTGGCTTGGAGATGTAGTCGTAAGCGCCTTTTTTTACGGCATCTACAGCAGTCTCTATGTTACCATGCCCGCTGATAACGATGAAGGGCGTATCGGGCCGCCCCTCATGTGCTACCTGCAATACCTCTATACCATCCATGCGCGGCATCTTGATGTCGCAGAGGATACAATCGTAGTTGTTCTCTTTGATCTTCTTTACGCCCTCGGCGCCATCTGCCGCCTCATCTACAGTAAAGCCCTCGAAGGAGAGTATCTCGATAAGGGTTTTGCGGATCGCTTTTTCGTCATCTATGACCAGTATGTTTTGCGCCATGGGGCAGGTGTTATGAGGTGTGTGGTGATCAATATTGTTTATAGTATTTCAGCTTCAGGTCTCTCCCGTCAAACTCTGCATAGCTGTCGTATTGCAGCCAGTCGCCCAGGTTCACATACAGGCTGTCTGCCTGTAGCGGGTATTCCACCGCTATATGCCTGTGCCCGAAGATAAAGTAATCGTAGTGTTGTGTTTTCAGTGTTTCAAGGCAGTACTGCACCAGCATTTCTTTCTCCGGCCCCAGGAATTGTTTTGCCGGCGACTCTGCACTGTGCTTAGGCCCCAGCCTGCTGAACCAGCCAGCCAGCCCGACCCCTGTATTTGGATGCACCCTGCGGTATATCCATTGCGACACCGGGCTGCGCAGCACTTTTTTCAACACCTTATACCCTGTGTCTCCGGGGCCGAGGCCATCGCCATGGGCAATGAAAAATTTTTTGCCGTTGAACTCCGGCATTATCGGTGCATGGTGTACAGGTATGTTCAGTTCTTTTTCAAAGTAGTCGAGCATCCACAGGTCGTGGTTGCCGGTAAATGCTTCTATGGAGAGGCCGCTGTCACTCAGTTCTGCCAGCTTGCCCAGGAAGCGGGTGTAGCCGCGGGGTATCACGTGCCGGTACTCAAACCAGGTATCAAATAGGTCGCCTACCAGGTATAGCTTTGCGGCATCGGCCTTTATCTCATCCAGCCAATTGCAGATGCGCTTTTCGCGCGCTATGCTGGTAGCCCGGTCAGGTATGCCCAAATGAAAATCGGAAGCGAAATAAACTTTTTTACCCTTTGGTAATTCCATGTGGCTGTGTAGTGGTGGGTAAAGTTAATCGAAAAAGTGGTTACTGTGAAAAGCCTATCGGGCCTTCACCAATTGCTTTGTAATACACGCACCTTGCCCGTCTGTACATTTCACAAGGTACACGCCATCGGGCAGGCCGTTGATATTTACTTGTTGCTGATCACTGGTAATAGCAGTATGGTACAGGTCTTTGCCTGTGGCATCGTAGATATTCAATTCTGTGCCTGTAGCATTGTTTACCGTAAATACATCGCGTGCAGGATTAGGGCTGAGCGCTATGCTTGCTAAGGTATTATTACTTACCGCAGGCACACCTGTAGTGCTGTATATTTTGCGGATGCGGTTGTTGTTAAAGTCTGCTACGAAAATGACACCGGAATTATCTACCCACAAGCCCTCCGGGTACAGGGATGCCTCTGTAGCAAGGCCACCATCGCCGGAGAAGCCGGGAAAGCCATTGCCGGCAAGAGTGCTGATGATGCCTGTAGTACCATCAATGCGCCGTATATAACCACTATTGAACTCTGCGGTAAAGATGTTGTTGTGCGCATCTATAAAAAGGCCTGTGGGCTCACTGAACC
>CAIVKT010000414.1 GCA_903906615.1 uncultured Bacteroidota bacterium
CACACAGTTATTAGCCCAGTCTGAGAAATAAATATTACCAATCCCATCCATGCGAACAAATTTGGGATAATGGAGTTGTGCTACAGTTGCGGCTAAACCATTACCGCTATAGCCGGCAGCCCCTGTTCCTGCTATTGTAGTGATAATACCGCCTGCATCTATTTTGCGTACCGTATTACCTTCAAATTCGGCAACATACATATTGCCACTGCCATCTAATGAAATACCACATGGCAGGTTTATACCTGCAGCCGTGGCAGGCCCACCATCGCCGGAATGAACGCCTACACCAGTGCCGGCATAGGTAGATATGATACCCAGGCTGTTTACCTTTCTTATCCGGTAACCCTCTGCTATATAGATATTTCCGCTGGCATCGGCACATACGCCTGCCGGGTTAAATAGTTCGGCAGCTGTTGCTTGTATCCCATCACCGGTATAGCCGGAAGTACCCGTGCCGGCAAATGTGGTAATGATCCCTGTGGGATCAACTTTTCGTACCCTGTAATCAGAATGATCAGTGATATAAATATTGCCAACTGCATCTGCACATATACCAAATGGAGTGTTCATTAATGCGCCAGTTGCGATGCCGCCATCCCCACTAAATCCTGAAGTACTGCTACTACCTGCAAATCTCGTTATCACTTGTGTATTTCCAGTAAAAAAAACAAATAGGCTCGATATAAATATGATTAGCTTTTTCATGATTATCCTTTAAAAAGCGGCAGCCATCCATAAGGATCGCTGCCGCTAAAAATTAATTCTTAATAAAAGTAAAATTGGCTTTGTTCTCGTTCCCAGCCTGTAAGGTGATTATATAAACACCGGGAACTAACTGAGTAATATTTATGTTGGTATTGCCTGTAGGCACAGCGCCTTTCTTTAGCACACGTCCTGCTACATCTGTAATAAGGTAGTTGGTTGCAGCATTACCGCCTGTGCCATTGATTATAGTCAATTGATTCTGTGCCGGGTTGGGGAATATACCCGCTTTTTGTGCTGTTACAGCGGCTACCGCAGAAGGGCTGTGGCCTGGCCTGAAGGATAGTCCGGGGCCGGATGCGGTCAGCTTGTATTCCACGGCTTGTGGACCATAAGTGCTCCCAACCACATTCATCCATGCAAACAGATTGAGGGTGGTATCAGAAAAATTATAGTTTACCGGCGAGCTTACCGATATAGGGTAAGTGGCAGGCAACCAGGCCAGGAAAGTTTGCACAGGTATTACCCCGTTACTGTCCACACAGTAGTAGCTGTTAGGGCTTAGGGCACCTGCCGTGTGGCGCGATATGGGCTGCATAATAGCCATATTAGTATCAGGCCAGGTAGCACCTGAATACAGCCTCGTCCATTCAAATACAGCAAACTGATCCGGGTTCATCATAGCCACTACCGGCGAACGGAATGCATAAGGTGGTGCATATCCGTAGCCTGTGAGGTCCAGCAGGGCAGCGCATGGGTAAAAGGAACCGGAAAGGTTATTGTAAGACCGTAGTTCCCCCGAGCCGCCTTGCGCCACTACCTCATATTGCGCCGTAGAGGATGGCAGGGCATTAGTGGTATAGTCGTCATTGGCATCAATACGCGGTGCATTAAATGTTGTGCTGGCATCAAGTACAGTTGGTGTTACCGATGCAGGAGTAGTGGTCAGGTCATATTCGGCATAGTTCAGGTTGCCAGATCCGTCTACAAAAGTCAGTAAGGCTATATCATCTGTGCTGCGGCCCACATTACGCTGTATGCCTGCTACATCTGGTTGAGTATTGCCTCCGGAAAGAGGATGACTATATGCGGCTATAGAATAAGTGCTAAGGTCGCCCTCAGCCACATCAATACCATTAGTTGGATCATCCCATGTTATTGCAAATTTGTTGCAGGTAGGCAAGGCCGGCAGTGTGGCATGTTCAGCAATAAGGTCCATATGCACCACATTTGTGTTGTACATTCCTGCTATCCCTATCGTTACTGATCTGTTATAGGTAATAGCAAGGCTTGTGGTACCCACGTTGGTAATGTCGAAAAAGTCAACATCTACAGCGCTATTAATACAATATGCAACCGCCATGATGAGATCGCCTGGCGATGAGGTATTATTACCAATGATCACATCGGGAGTAGAGCCGTAGAAAGTGTGCTGCGGCGCTGTGGCGCTGGTGTTGGTGCCGACATCGTGTATGTATATATCGCCTACAGCCCATGCAGCGCCAAATAGCACCTGCGATACAGTTGGCGTGGCAACGGAGGTGCCTCCGTAGGCTATCTCCGCAGTATTAAATGGCTCGCCGGTATAAGCCATTACACCTGCCGCGCCTGATGAGGGAACTATAGATGGTATTCTGGCTGGTGTGAGCTCTCTTATGCGGTTATTGGCCATGTCTGAAATGTAAATATCACCGACAGCATCCGCAGACAATGCAACTGGGTTATAAAATTCTGCAGATAAGGCTGGTCCAAGGTCACCAAAAAATCCCGACGTTCCATTGCCAGCTATAGAGTTTATATCTCCGCTCGCGTATATTATCCTTATCCGCTGGTTAAACATATCAGCGACAAGTACGTTGGGACCACTTGTTGCTACGCCAAAAGGCTGGTTGAGTTCCGCAGACGTTGCAAATCCACCATCACCGCTAAAGCCTGCTGTGCCTGTGCCTGCAAAAGTATTAATAGTACTCAGCAGGTTTACGATACGGATACGGTTATTACCAAGGTCTGCTATATACAAATTACCCGCAGCATCCACAGCTACGCCCGATGGGTTATTTACCTCTGCAGTGGCAGCAGCAGCAGGCCCGCCATCGCCGGCAAACCCTGCGGTACCATTGCCTGCATAAGTATTGATAACACCTAAAGGACTTACCACGCGTATCCGGTTATTGTTCTGGTCGGCAATGTAAAGATTACCAGATGAAGCGTCGATCGCCACAGCTATAGGGTTGTTCAACTCAGCAGCTGTTGCATTGCCGCCATCACCGCTGAAACCGCCGGTACCATCGCCGGCCACCGTATTGATGACACCGGATGTGTTTACCATACGCACACGGTTATTGCCGGCATCGGCAATATATAGATTGCCAAAGGCATCAGTACATACTCCAACGCAGTTGTTGAATGTGGCAGCCGTTGCTTGCCCTCCATCGCCGCTAAAGCCGGATGTACCCGTACCTGCATAGGTGCTGATAACAGCGCTTGAATTGACAACGCGCACTGTATTTTGCGATCCTGTTGCGATATAATACATACCTGCGGGTCCTGTAGCAACACCGTAGTGAACCTCAAGGTTCGCCAGGGTAGCTGTCCCGCCATCACCAGAAGAACCCAATGTACCGTCCCCGGCAACGGTATTAATAATATAGGTCTGGGCGTTTGACCGGTCAAAGCATAACATGATAAGCATCAACAAAAGCAAAAATACCTTTTGCTTATACATACTTACCATCCTGATGCAATGTTTTAACTGAAATCGAATAATTTTTTTTTTCATGTCTTTTGATTTAAAATTTGGTTA
>CAIVKT010000415.1 GCA_903906615.1 uncultured Bacteroidota bacterium
CCACCTTACCATTGGTTATGTATTGTATCTCGCGCATACGGGGCTTTTGCGGCACCATCGGTGTGGCTATGCTGCTGTACATATTCTGATCAGGCAGGTTGCCGATCTTTTTATTCAGCCAGCAGGAGGTGTGCAGGTATTTTGTATCGGTATGATAAATAAACAGGCAGGTGCCGTCTTTAATGGTATTAATAATGGGCAGCGACAGGTTTGATGGCACTGCGGGGCAGCCCCAGCTGCGGCCCAGGCGGTCCTGGCCATTAATGAACTTCTCGCTCACATAATCCGCGCCATGTACCACTATACCACGGTCGTAGGCGGCATCATTAAATCCTTCGTCCATACCATTCAGGTGCAGCGATGTGCCATGCTCACCCTGGTAGGTGTCGCCCGTCACATAAAAGCCGAGGCTGGTTTGGTGGGTGTTGGTATTATTAGAGAATGCGGTGGCAAATTCATCGCCCGACCCCTGCCCGTGCGCCACATAAGTATTATACAACACCTTTTTCTGGTCCAGGTCTATGATCCACAGCCTTTTTTCTGTGGAGGACAGGTCGAAGTCGCAAATGGAGATGATGTTCCTGTCTTTATTCAGCTTGCCGCTGTTGTTCAGGTTCATGTAGCCTCGGTAGGCCTTGTCAAATACCTCGTAAGAAAGGGCCCTGCATTTACTAAAGTCTATTTGGTGGTATGTTTCGGCCACAAACCGTTCTATGCGGGCGTTGCCATTAGACAGGTCATTTTCATCCGCAGTTGCATTGATGAAAGTAAAAGATACGATCGCATACGCCATTAAACACAAAGCCAGTTTCCTCATTTGGATCAATTTCAATTACCGGTTAATAAATTCGGAGTGAGGCAAAGATAGGGGAAAAGCTATGTCAATTCATTAACAAATGTCATTTCAGTGTATTTTAACAAAAAAGTGATAATGGAGGTTGTAGTAGGTATTTATTAAAAAATCGCCCTCTTTAGTATATTGCAACATGATGAAACCCCAAAGCCTGTTTCTTACAATAGTAATGCTCGCAGCCGCATATAACAGCCATGCCCGGCCAGTAGATATTTGCAATGCCATAAACACCATAGTGCGGGATGCACCCAATAAATTTCGCAATATAAGGGGCGCTGCGCAGCAATCGGGCCTGCACGTAAGCTCTTGGGCATGCGGCATACAGGTGCCGGGCACTATTGCTTCAAGGTTCGTATCGTCAATGGGCTTGTTTTATGAAGGCGCATTTTTTCAGACCGCTGATATAAACGAAGTAAGGGCTGTATATGAAGAGCATAAAAAAGAGCTGACCGATTGCCTTACGGCGCAGGGGTACAAGCTGTCGGAGCAGGAAAACTTCTACCCCGGTATGAAGGACTATAAGAAATTGGTGTTTATGCCCGATGATGCTAACGCCAAAACAGCGCCGCCGCACATCACTATGGAAGCCACTTACAATAAGACGGTAGGGAAGTACACTGTGGTGATGTATATTTTTGAACATTGAAGATGATCTAAAAAACAGCCCTTGTAAATTTAGCCGATGTGTATTAATTTAGTCCTTCTGTTCTAAACAAACACATATGCAGGAGCCACTTGAAAACAACGAAGAACAATTTGACCTCAACACAGAGAATGAGCTGAAGAAAATAAAACTTTCCCTGGAGCACGGTATGGATCTCTCCAAATCATTCACAGACTCCGATACCCCTCCTGAGATAGAAGGCGCTTTTCTCGATTACGTGCAGCAGTGGGAAGACCAATTTGCGCAGCACAAGACAATAGTTATCTACGACCTCATCGGCAGGCCGGAATATATACCTGTGCAGGACCTGGAAAATGACCAGCTGGCCGCCGAACTCAACAGGATCAATGACCTGCTGCAAAGCCATGATGTGTACCTGGATACTTTGTGCGAGGTGGAAGATAGGGAGTTATACCGTTTTATCACCGAAGAATTACTGGTGCAGGAAATGGATGACATCAGGATTCCCGGCATGAGGCATTGCTTTACTTACGAGGAATATCATCCAAATCACCCCTACGATATTAAGAACAGGTGTGTCGAAATAATAGAGCACACTTTTGAAAAGCAACGGAGTGACCTGGCTCCTTGGGGTCTTGACGATGAAATAGAAGTGGGCGGTAACATGATTGCCAAGGAAGCGCTGAGCAGGAAGATGATCAATTTTCGGGATTCTTTCAGTGCGCTCACCGTTCACAAGCGCGAAGTGGTATCCGTTACAGTGCAGGAACGGAGTGCGCCGGACGGGCCGCTTACCGCACAGGCAATATATGATGTGCAGTATTCAGGTACAATTGAAGGCAGCGCAGAAACAATAGAAGCTGCAAGCCGGTTCACTTTTGACCTGGTATGTCAGTACGAGTGGTGGGTGGTGAATAAGCTGGCTATGCCGGGTATAATTGCAAGCTGATTTTGAGCATTGAGATAATGAACAACGAACTGAACTATATCGAGATCAACCGGGCACTGTGGGATGCAAAGACAAAGCATCACATCAGCTCGGCGTTCTACAACATGGATAATGACGGCTTCATTAATGGCGCTACATCATTGAATGAAATAGAATTGGGATTGCTCGGCGATGTGAAGGATAAGACGATACTGCACCTGCAATGCCACTTCGGGCAGGATACACTCTCCCTATCAAGGCTCGGAGCAAAAGCAACGGGTGTGGACTTCTCTGAAGAGGCTATTGGTAAAGCACAGGAATTAAATAAGCAGCTTGGGCTTGATGCAGAGTTCATCTGCACCGATATTTATGAACTGCCGCAAAAGCTGGACGCACAGTTTGATATTGTGTACGCATCTTATGGTACTATAGGATGGCTGCCGGATATGCAGCAGTGGGCGCAGATAGTAGCGCGTTACCTGAAGCCGGGAGGTAAATTTGTGTTTGTAGAGTTTCACCCGGTGGTGTGGATGTTCAATTATGATTTTACAGGCGTTGAGTATTCCTACTTCAATAAGGAAGCCATTGTAGAAACAGCTGCCACCACCTATGCCGACCGAAAAGCCGAGATCAATATGCAGGAAATAGGCTGGAACCACGACCTGGCCGAAGTGCTGCAAAGCCTTATGAATGCCGGGCTGCGGATAGATATCTTCAATGAACACGACCATTCGCCTTACAACTGTTTCAGGAATATGATAGAGGATGAGCCAAAGCGCTATCGCATAAAGGGGCTTGAGGGTAAGCTACCCTTGTTATATTCATTAGTGGCTGTAAGAGCATGAGCCGCAACCATCTGTGAGTTATAACAGCAATAGCAGGGACATTTCTCAAATTAAATTTGCTGAATCCCTTTTCTATCCTATCTTTGCAGGCCCATCACAACTGAGCGAGTGGTTGATTATTAACCGGCAGTTCAAAAAA
>CAIVKT010000416.1 GCA_903906615.1 uncultured Bacteroidota bacterium
TCAATACCCTGCCTGCCACATCAGCTACCCGCAGGTCTGCTGTGCCTGCGCCGTTTGCGGTGATAACAGCGTTGAAGGCTTTCTGTGCAGGGTTAGGATAGATGAGGAAAGAGCCCTGTGCAGCCGCTACCGGTGTGATGCCTGAGGTAGAACCGAGTGTATTGAGCGTTTTGTTAGTTTTGATAGGCGCGTTATAATCGAAGTATATCGATGCGCTGTTCTGGAAAGTGCTGCCTATTGCAAGGCCACGCTGTGTATGTATAGTGTAGGTGAACATACCATTGCTGGTAACAGGCTCTGCTGTTGCAGTGGGCAGGTTGATATCAGGGAAGGTAAAGGTAGCGATCTTATAAGCGCCTACCTGGTTCAGGGTTACCTGGCACTTGCCGGACATGTACACAGGGCGCAGTGTGCTTGCATTCAGGTTATTGTCCAGTGTGTCTATCACAACAATATTCTGGGCAGGGGCTGTTCCTGTGTTCTGGAAGTGTACCATGTACTCCAGCACAGAATCCGATGTAAAGATAATGCCGGATGCGCCGCGGCCTTTAGGGCTTACTTCTTTGAAATTCGGGTCGTATGGGCCGATCACCGTAGTGGTAAAGTAATTTACGTTGTTCCATGGCGAATAGTCGGTGAGCCAGTTACTCATAGGCGCTGCATAAGCTGTTGAGTCTTTAAACACTACGCTGGTGCCTACGGGTATGCCTGTGGGTACGTTGTAGGTAACTAAGAAACTTTCTGTAGCTCCCGGAGCTATCGTAGGGAAGCTGCCTGCGGTACTGTAGTAGTTGGAGCCGCCTGAAAATATGCCGCCCGGAACAAAAGTAGGCGCGAACAACTGGCCATCTGTTTGGTAACCCGCGAGCAATGCGCTTTCTGTTACTGTGCCGTCATTGCTGATGATCACGGCCTGGTTGTAGGTATGCCCCGGCACAGGAAAGTTGTAATCCCATGTGCTGATGTGGGTATCATGTATTGCGGCGATGCCGTTGGCGAAATTGACGGTATGCGTGCAGCCTGAAGAGGCTACTGCTGTTACCGGGATATTGTTCAACTGGCAGGAAGATAAAGGGTAGAAGGCAAGAATGGTTTCAGAAACTGTGTAGGAACCAGATGGTACTTTGATAGCATAATGGCCCCCTGTATCGGTATAAGTGTAGCCCATGCCGCTGCAATATATTTGTATGTTGGGTATGCCTGCTTCTCCCGGGTCTTGTATGCAGTTGTTGTTGGCATCATCATACACGGTGCCTTCGATGGTGCAGTAGCAGCTTGTGGTTGATGCGTTATATCCCAGATCGTCATAAATATCATCTATCGTGCAACCGGCGGCATCAGAAACGCTGAGCCAGTAACGGCCTGTAAGCAGGCTGCTGATAGTGCTTGTAGTGCCACCATTGCTCCACGCATAGGTGTAGGGCGTAGTGCCACCCGCCGCAGTAGCCGTGATGCTGCCATCGGCGGTGAAGAGGCATGATGCTTCTACAGATGACAAGCCTACACTCAGGGGAGAAGATACAGGCACTATAGGTTCCTTCGTTATAGAGCAGCCGGAATGATCGGTGATGGTTACCGTATATGTGCCACCCACTACGCCGGATATAGAAGATGTTGTGCTGCCTGTACTCCATGAATAAGTGTATGGTGTAGTGCCGCCGGATAAAGTGACAGCAATACCACCACTGGCTGTGGTGCAAAGCGCCGGGGTAGCCGTGAACGTAGGTACGATCACATCAACGGGTGGTATGATCACAGAGCCTGTTCGTATACAGCCGGAGGCGTCAACTACAGTGAAGGGGTAATAGCCTGCCATTAATCCTGAAGCTGTGATGCCGGTGGCCGGTGGGCTGCATACCCAGGTAGTCGTATATGGACCGGTACCACCCGCTATAGAAAGTGTGGCAGAACCGGTAGGGCTGGTGCATAAGCTCGGCGTTACGCTATAACTAACAGTAATTGGAGTAGAAATACCAACATAATTTTCCCCGGTTCCGGTACAGCCATTAACATCAGTTGCGGTAACAGCGTAATAACCGGGAGAAAGGCCTGTTTGGGATTGTGTGGTGGCACTATTGCTCCACAAATAAGAATAAGGTGGTGTGCCGCCTGCCCCGAACGCGATCACAGCGCCATCTGTTGCCGTACAGGTAGCAGGAGTAGGGTTGACGGATGCAAGTATGGAAATAGATTGGGCTACATAAGCATAGCCCGTCGCAGAGCAGCCCGAAGCATCGGTAACTGTTACCGAATAGTCGCCCATAACCAGACCGCTGATAGACGATGTAGTAGCGGCGTTGGACCACACATAACTATAGGGAGTAGTGCCACCTGATAGCGGGTCTATAGTAACCGTACCATTAGTGCAATTGGCAGGTGTGGTGTTTAAGGTTACTGCGAATGGCGATGTGCCATATATTGTAATACCCGAATCTATGAGGTCGGCATCTCTTGATCCAAACACGCAGCCATGCGCATCAGTTATGGTAACGCCATAGGTGCCTGCAGGCACGCCTATTGGGTTTGCCGTGCCAATAATGGCACGGGTGGTTTCGTCCAGCCATTGATAGGTGTATGGAGATGTGCCACCCGATACAGTAGCATTAAGTGTGCTTAAAGCAGGGCAGATAGCTAATGTGGGTGTTATGGTATAAGTAAATGGCGGAGCCCCTGCATAAGTACCGCCAGCAGAGCCTCCCCCAGCGGCATCTGTATATGCGGGCCCGCCTGAGTACCCGGTCAAAGTATCCGTGTATGTGGTAACACCCGAATGCGTTATATATGTATAAGAACTCGCCATACGCCAATATACAGTCATGGGCAGCGTAATGCCTGTACCTGTATAATCAACGACTAGTACACCATCATGATCGCATGGTGGGGTCACTAAAGTAAATGTTGGAGATTGGGCAAATGATATTCCCGAAAACAGCACAGATAAAAACAAAAGGGTAAGTTTTTTCATAATTTAGTGTATTGTGTAACAAATATCGCTCAA
>CAIVKT010000417.1 GCA_903906615.1 uncultured Bacteroidota bacterium
GGTGTGGGTGCAGGCCAATGTGTATGAGGCCAATATTAATAATGTGCACGAGGGCGATGAAGTGGACGTAAGCACCATCACCTATCCTGATAAGGTGTTTAAAGGCAAGATAAACAAGCTGATGAATGTGCTGGACCCAACCAACCGTGTAATGAAAATGCGCGTGGTGCTGGATAACCCCGGCTACCTGCTGAAACCACAGATGTTTGCCACAGCCACTGTGAACAACGGCCTGGCCACACAGGCCATCTCTGTGCCACTGAGCGCGCTCATATTCGACCACAGCCAATATTATGTGCTGGTATACCACAACCAGAAAGATGTGCAGATACGTTCTGTGGAGCTGGTAAGCACCAACAACAACACAGCCTACATCAAGAGCGGCATTGCCACCGGCGAGCAGGTGATCGCCTCGCAGGCCATACTGATCTATGGCGCATTAAATAACTAAACCTGTCCTAAAGAATTTATAATGAACAAGATCCTTAAAGGTATCATAGGCTTCTCGCTTAAAAACAGGTACTTTATTTTATTTGCTGCGCTTATACTGGTAGTTGCGGGTATCCTCACCTACAGCAGTATGCCTATCGAAGCATTCCCTGATGTGACAAATACCGAAATAAGCATCATCACGCAATGGCCGGGCCGCAGCGCCGAGGAGGTGGAGAAATTCATCACCATACCGGTAGAAATAGCCATGAACCCCGTGCAGCGCAAGGTGAGCCTGCGCAGCACCAGCATCTTCGGCCTCTCTTATGTGAAGCTGATATTTGATGATGATGTAAAAGACCCGGAAGCCCGCCAGCAGGTGATGAACCTGTTGCAGAACGCCACCCTGCCACCCAGCGTACAACCATCGGTGCAGCCCCCTACAGGGCCTACAGGCGAGGTATACCGCTATACATTAGAAAGCAAGACGAGAGATGTAAGGGAGTTGAAAACACTACAGGATTGGGTAGTAGACCGCCAGCTGCGCTCAGTACCCGGCGTAGGCGATGTAACTGCCTTTGGCGGTAAAACAAAAACCTACGAAATACAGGTGGACCCGGAAAAGCTCACCTCCCTGGGCATTACCCCACTCGATGTTTTTAATGCGGTGCAGAAGACCAACATCAACATTGGCGGCGACATGATCGTGCAGAACAACCAGGCCTTCGTGGTGCGTGGCATAGGGCTGCTCAATGACATCAATGAGATCAGCAACATTGTTATCAACAACACCAATGGCATACCTGTGCTCGTGAAGGATGTGGCACAGGTAACTATATCCAATATACCGCGCCTGGGCTGGGTGGCCCGTTCCAACGCTGTGGACTCAAATGGCCACCGCGCCATCACCGATGCGCCTGATGTGGTGGAAGCTATAGTGGTGATGCGCAAAGGCGCAAACCCTACCGATGTAGTAGCGGCCATTAAGGCCAAAGTAGAAAAGCTGAACAACGGCATACTGCCACGCGACACCCGTATTGTACCCTACTACGACCGCTCTGACCTCACAACATATGCCACACACACAGTAACGCATAACCTTGCAGAAGGCATCATACTGCTCACGCTGCTGGTATCGCTGTTCATGTTCAACTGGCGGACTACACTTATGGTGGCGATCATTATACCGTTGTCGCTGCTGTTTGCGTTCATCTGCCTGCATTTGATGGGTATGTCGGCCAACCTGCTATCGCTGGGTGCGGTAGACTTTGGTATCATTATAGATGGTGCCGTGGTAATGGTGGAGGGCATGTTCGTGATACTGGATGAACGGGCCCATAACATAGGCATGGAGCGGTTCAATAAGCTAGCCAAGTACGGCATGATCAAGAACAATGGCGCGCAACTGGGCAAGGCTATCTTCTTCGCCAAGCTCATCATTATCACCGGCCTGTTGCCCATCTTCGCATTCCAGAAGGTGGAGGGCAAGATGTTCTCGCCACTGGCATTTACACTGGGCTTCGCATTGGTTGGGGCATTGCTTACCACACTTACGTTAGTACCGGTACTCATCAGCATACTGCTGAAAAAGAATGTACACGAGCGGCATAATCCGGTAGTACATCACATCACGGCTTTTATGCTCATGGGCTTCACTAAAGCTTACCGGTTCAAACGGATAGTGATACCGCTGTCTTTGGTCATCATGGTAATAGGGTTGCTGTCATTCAAGTTCTTAGGCTCAGAGTTTTTGCCTGAGTTGAATGAAGGCTCCATATGGCTGAGGGTGCAGATGCCGTATAGTATCTCGCTGGAGAAATCGGTAGAGGTATCAACAAGGGTGCGGAAGATATTAATGACCTTCCCGCAAGTGAAGTATGCTGTATCGCAAACGGGCCGCCCGGATGACGGCACCGATGTGGCGGGCTTTTACAACAATGAATTCTCTGTAATGCTGTACCCCGAGGATGATTGGAAACCAAAGATCAGCAAAGACGACCTGATACAGGAAATGAATAAAAAGCTGTCGGTGATACCCGGCGCTGACCTCAACTTCTCGCAGCCTATCATGGATAATGTGGAAGAAGCAGTATCTGGCGTGAAAGGATCTATCTGCGTGAAGGTGTATGGCGACTCGCTGAACTACATGGAAGACAAGGTGAACGAAGTGAACACCATACTGCGTGGCGTAAAGGGCATCACCGACCTGGGCGTGATACACAATATAGGACAACCCGAGCTGGACGTGAACCTGGACCAGCAGAAGATGGCGCTTTATGGCGTAGCTACTGCCGATGCCAATGCTGTGGTAGCCATGGCCATAGGCGGGCAGGCTGCATCCACGCTGTATGAGGGCGCACGCACATTCGATATACGCATACGCCTGCCGGAGGCTTTCAGAAAGACACCTGAAGACATAGGCAACCTGTTGGTGCCTACACAGAGCGGCTCCAAGGTGCCTATAAAGGAACTGGCGAGCATCACCCAGAAGACAGGCCCATGCCTCATTTTCAGGGATGATAACGAACGCTATTCAGCGCTCAAATTCTCGGTGCGCGACAGGGATATGGGCAGCACTATTGCCGAGGCGCAGAAAAAAGTAAATGAAAAAGTACACCTGAAGCATGGCTACACCATGGCCTGGCAGGGCGACTTCGAGAACCAGCAGCGTGCAGTAAAGCGCCTGGCACAGGTAGTGCCCATCAGCCTGCTTATGATCTTCCTGCTGTTGTTTGGCATGTTTGGTAATTTCAAAGATGCCCTGCTGGTATTCCTCAATGTGCCTTTTGCCATTGTGGGCGGCATCGTTACGCTGCTCATAACGGGGACCAACTTCAATATCTCTGCGGGCATAGGCTTTATTGCGCTGTTTGGTATCTGTATACAGAACGGGGTACTACTCATTATTGTGTTCAAGCAAAACCTGGAGAAGATAAAAGGGAAAGACGATTCGCTATACACCTCCATTAAATTGGGGGTACGATCGAAAATAAGGCCCGTGATCATGACCGCTATGATGGCCGCGATAGGCCTGCTGCCAGCGGCGGTGTCACACGGCATAGGCTCGGAGAGCAGCCGCCCGCTGGCCCGCGTGGTGATAGGCGGTATCCTCTGCGCCATGATCTTCAGCCTGTGGGTGTTCCCGCTTATCTATGCGTGGGCTTACCGCAACATAGAGCTGAAACATGCTGATAAGATGGAGTAACGTAGATATTATTGATTTATCTTTGTAGTTGTGCCACACTTTAAAAGTGTGGCACAACTGCTTAAACACACACCCATGCAAGTAAAAGACATCACCGCCGCAATAGAAGCCTTTGCCCCGCTTATGTACCAGGAAAGCTACGACAACAGCGGCCTACAGGTGGGCAATGCGACTGACGAAGTAACAGGCGTGCTCATAACCCTCGACGTGACCGAACAGGTGCTGGATGAGGCCATAGAGCGCGGCTGCAATATGGTGGTGTGCCATCACCCCGTCATCTTCAGCGGGCTAAAGCGCATAACCGGCCGCAACTATGTGGAGCGCATAGTGCATAAAGCCATTAAGAACGACATCACTATATATGCCGCGCATACCAACCTGGATAATATGTATGCGGGCGTAAATGCTAAGATCGCCGAAAAGCTGGGCCTTACTGATATAAAGATACTGGCACCCAAGACCGATACCCTGTGCAAATTATATACCTACGCCCCTATGGCATCTGCCCAGCATGTGCTGGAGGCCTTATTTGCCGCGGGAGCTGGGCATATAGGCAAGTATGAGGAGTGCAGCTTCAACGCACCGGGTACAGGCACCTTCAGGGCGCAGACGGGCGCTAACCCCACTATAGGCGAGGCCGGCGGCCCACGTGAGTGGGTGGACGAGGTAAAAATAGAGGTACTGGTACCAAAGCACCTGCAAACAGCTGTGCTTCGTGCCCTCTTTAAGGCACACCCTTACGAAGAAGTAGCCCACGAGCTGATGCCGTTGCCCAACCTCAACCAACAGATAGGCGCAGGCATGGTGGGCATACTGCCCCAACCTATGGAAGAAACCGACTTCCTGGCTATGCTAAAAAAGGAAATGAAGGCAGGCGTTGTGCGCCACACCGCCCTTAATGGCAAGAAAATAGAGAAAGTGGCTATATGTGGCGGTTCCGGCAGCTTTTTAGTCAATGACGCCATAAATGCCGGGGCTGATGTATTTGTGACCTCAGATTATAAATATCATCAATTTTTCGATGCAGAAGGAAAAATTATCATAGCTGATATAGGCCACTACGAAAGCGAACAGTATACGGGCGAAATATTTGAGGAAATAATTAAGGAAAAATTCCCTACATTTGCAGTCCTTTTATCAAATTATTCCACCAATCCTGTAAAATATTTTTAGCAAATGGCTTCAGTAAAAGACTTTTCGGTTGAAGAAAAACTGACCGCGGTACTTGGCTTACAAAAGATCGACTCTAAGATAGATGACATCAAAACACTGAAGGGCGAACTGCCAATGGAAGTGAAAGACCTGGAAGATGAGATCGCTGGTCTGCAAACGCGTATCAATAACATAGACGCGGAGATAGGCAACATCAACACCTTTATAGAAGAAAAGACCAACGCGAAGAAAGATGCCCTGGCGCTCATCAAGAAGTATGAGAAGCAGCAGGACAATGTGAAGAACAACCGCGAGTTTGAGGCCATCAGCAAGGAAATGGAAATGCAGGAGCTGGAAGTGAAGCTCAATGATAAGCACATCAAAGATGCTACCTACGAACTGAAAGACCGCACCAACAGCCGCCTGAAAACTGAAGAGAAGATACAGGTAGTAGAAGAATCGCTGAAGGTAAAACGCACAGAGCTGGAAAAGATCACTGCCGATACCGACAAAGAAGAAAAAGCGCTCGCTAAGAAGTCAGAAGAAGCTAAAGAAAAAGTAGACCCACGCCTGCTTACCGCTTATGAGCGCATCCGCAGCAGCTATCGCAATGGCCTGGCAGTAGTGCCGATCCTCCGCGACTCCTGTGGTGGCTGCTTCAACGTGATCCCTCCGCAGCGCCAGAGCGAGATACGCCAACATAAAAAGATCATCGTGTGCGAACATTGTGGCCGTATCCTTGTAGATACCGACCTCAACGACAAGGTGAACAACGCAAAATAATAACTCGAAATA
>CAIVKT010000418.1 GCA_903906615.1 uncultured Bacteroidota bacterium
GGAAACCGGGCGCTGCATTCACTTCCAGCACAGCCCCTCCGTTCTCAATAATGGGTGTAGAAAGATCATCAGCCATGATATCTATACCACAGATATTGAGGCCTATGATACGCGCTATACGCTCGCACATAAATACATTGGTAGGATGCACAAAATCGGTAACATCGGTGGCTGTACCACCGGTACTGAGGTTCGCAGTCGGCTTCAGCCAAAGCTCCTCTTTATCTTTGATCACACTATCCAGCGTATATCCTTTCTTAGCCAGCATATCCATCGTGAAGCCGTCTATCTTAATGGCGGTAAGCACTTTTTCGTGACCATAGCCCCTGCGGGGATCGCTGTTCACTTTATCTATCAGGTGCTGTATGGTGCTTACGCCATCACCGGTAACACATGCGGGTGTGCGTAGAGCTGCAGCCACAAATTTATAGTTGATGACGAGCACACGGAAATCGCGACCCGTGATGAATTTCTCACAGATCACCGCGCGGCCATATACCTTGGCTGCTGCAAGACCCGCCACTGCATCTTCCCAATTGCGAATGTTGGTGGTAGCGCCCTTGCCATGGTTGCCATTTACAGGCTTGGTCACAATCGGATACCCTATTTTGGCTATTGCATTTTGCAAGTCTTCTTCGTCATAAACGATACGGCCTTTAGGCACAGGTATCTCTGATGCCTCCAGCAGGTTCTTTGTCTCTTCTTTATCACAGGCTATCTCTACTGCTATGCTACTGGTGGTGCTGGCAATGGTGGCCTGTACCCTGCACTGATTAACCCCATAACCCAGTTGCACTAATGAGTGCCTGTTGAGCCGTATGTAGGGTATCTTCCTCTTTATCGCTTCATCTACTATAGAGCCTGTACTTGGCCCCAGCCGCTCGTTCTCGCGGATCTCGCGCAGTTCCTGTATATCTGCATCAATGTCATATTCTGTGCCTTCTATCAATGCTTCAGCCATCTTCACTGCGGCCTTTGCTGTATAGATACCTGCCTTTGCTTCCTGGTAAGAGAATACCACATGATATACCCCCGGATCTTTGGTTTCGCGGGTGCGGCCAAAGCCGGTATCCATGCCTGCGAGCGTTTGTAATTCCAGCGCTATATGCTCTATCACATGGCCCATCCAGGTGCCTTCTTCCACACGGGTAAAAAAGCCACCGGGCACACCCTCAGAGCAACGATGTTCATACAGTGTGGGCATAAATGCTTTGAGCCTGCCCAGGAAGCCCGGTATCTTATCTGTAGGCTTTTGCTCCATATCCTCAAGGTCCAGCAGCATCACGATCAGCTTATGCCTGTTGGCCGACCAATAATTAGGACCACTCATTGCTTTTATATCCAGGATCTTCATACAGTGCGATTTTAGCTTATCAAGGTAATGATTTTCAGTAATAAACAATAGGCGAACAGAATAAAATGATACGAGATATTTACTGATACAACCCTGTTTTTGGGCAAAATGAACTAATTTCGCCGCTATATTTTTATTAAAACAGCAGTAACAAGTGGTATATCCCTTAGGGCATTTAGTAGCGGTTGGCGGCGCTGAAGATAAAGGAACAGACCTTGAAAAAGGTATCGTACAAAGAAACCGCCTTAATTTTTTCGAATTAGGCATCCTCAAAACTATCGTTGGCCTCATAGGGTCCGCCGGCCCTTCGGTGGAGGTCATCACCACGGCGTCTTCCATACCTGATGAGGTGGCACAGAACTATATAGAGGCTTTTGAAAAACTGGGCTGTATGAATGTGGGCCATATGCGCATACGCAACCGCGAAGATGCCGCCTTGCCCGAATATATAGAACGCCTGAACGCCTGCAATTGCATTATGTTCTCGGGGGGCAACCAATTAAGGTTATCATCTATCTTCGGCGGCACTACTTTTCTAGATGTATTGAAGAACCGTTACGAGCAGGGCAACTTCCTGATAGCAGGCACCAGCGCGGGCGCTATGGCTATGAGCAATACCATGATCTATGAAGGCAATGCAGCAATAGCCAACCTGAAAGGAGAAGTAAAAATAACCACGGGCCTCGGCCTGATGCAGAATGTGATCATTGACACCCATTTTGATAAACGCGGCAGGTTCAACAGGCTGGCACAGGCAGTAGCCGCGCAACCCGGCGCTATAGGCATTGGCCTGGGCGAGGATACCGGCATCATCGTATCGGAAGGGCATGTACTTAAAGCCATAGGCAGCGGCAGCGTTGTTATCATAGACGGCAGGAATATTGACTACAACAACATAGCCGACATAGACTTTGGCAAACCGATCTCTGTGGAGAACATCATTGTGCACATCATGTCCAAAGGTGATGAGTACAACCTGGAAACCCGGAAGTTTGAAGGATCTGAGATCGTGATCA
>CAIVKT010000419.1 GCA_903906615.1 uncultured Bacteroidota bacterium
CGAAATATTAGCCGTATACTGAAGATCAAATACCCCGAAGGTAATGTGATCAGTTCTTATGGAGAACAGTTTAAGCCGGGCATTCGGCCCGCAGGTAACGGATTATTTTGCAATCAGCACAGCTGCAAGGTTGCAAAGAACGAAGATATTTATTTGTATGACAATCATTATTGTGATCCCGGTAGCATACCACGTATTGTTAAAATGGAACAGCCGGGAGACGCATCGGGTCAACTGAAAGAAAAATGGATATAAACCTGTACTATTGACTCTCCAAGACTTAAACAAGATTACATATTCCCTATGGGTGGCAATGTTATTGAATTGCCGGACGGTTCTTTGTTTTCATGTATGGGAGGTAGTTACAGTAAAGTATTTATTGTGAATATGAACAAGGAGATATTGTGGAGTGCATTACCTGAGAAATGAAATTTTGCTATAAAAACATGGGTGCCGCAATATTCTTACCGAGCAAGTATTATTACCTCTAAAGAAGATCTGGAGCATCTTATTTGGGGCGAAAAAATCAATGAACCATAGTGATATAGAATTCGGTTATTTTTTCTTCCTGCTATTGATCTCGTCGCGAATATTGATGGCCCTTACGTAGTCTTCCTGCTCCAGCACCTTTTGCAACAGTGCGTTCAGGTCATCGAGGTTCATGCTTTTGATATCCGAATCTATGGTCTTGCCACTCACAGGTACTTTTGTGGGCTTGGGTTCAGGTGTGGCCGTTTCGGCAGGTACATCGGACTGCTCCAGGTACAGGCCGGCCATTTCCAGTATATTCTCGTAAGTGTATATTTTGCAATTAGCGCGCACGGCCATAGCCAGCGCATCTGATGTGCGGGAATCTATTTCTACATTTTCGCCCTCGTGGCGGCACATCAGTTTGGAGAAAAATATGCCTTCCTCCAACTTATAAATAAGCACCTCCGTCAATTCTATGCCGAAGGTGGTCATGAAATTGGCAAACAGGTCGTGTGTGAGCGGACGGCTGGGCTGCATACGCTCCAGCGCCACAGCTATAGCCTGCGCCTCAAAGCCACCAATAACTATGGGTAGCCTGCGCAGGCCATCCACCTCGCCCAGCACCACTGCATACGAGTGGGTTTGTGTGATGCTGTGCGATAATGCTACAATTTCAAGTTCTATCTTTTTCATTTATATGCCGTAAGGTATATTACCTGTGAAGGTAATGATCTTTTTTAAAAAGTGCCTCACCTGCCCTAAAACAGGGTAAGGTCTTGTTCTCCATCTTCGCCGGGATCTGGCAGTACTGCTATCTCTTTTAGCTCATCTCCTGCAAAATAAGTGCCAACGGTCTTCCAGCCGGTCACATCTACCGTTTCGTGCAGGGATATGTTCTGCTCTTTTATCTCGGTTTTCTTCTTGCCGGTCCGTACTATGATCACCGGTTCTGGCTTCGTGGTCACATACATCAGGTAGTTGCCCTCGCCATCGCGTATGAAGTTGTACTTGGTTTTAGGTGTCTGGCTTTCCACCACAAAGCGTTTAGCGTTGTATTGCTTCGACTTGGCATCATAGTATATGGCCGATACCACCTTTTCTTTATTGAACTTCTCGATCAGCATCAGGTTGTCGGCATCATATCTGTTGGTCAGCTCAAAGTCGGTAACCTCGTAGGTGCCATCCTTATAAAATGCTATTACCTTATCTTTCTCGTCAAAACGGCCCAACAGCTTACCGTTGCTGTCCTTGTTCAGGCGGCCCACCTTATCATCATACCATATCTGCGGGGCCGACAGGGTAGAGCGGCCTTTTTCTTTAAAGCGCACACTTTTTACAGGGTACTTGGTCACCTGGTTGCCCTGTGCGCTTCTGCCCTTTATTTCTATCTCTTCAAAGTAGAAGTCGAATGACTTGGTGCGTGCCTTGCTCTCCGGCGATAAGGTCAATGTCACCACTTCGGCCTCGCCGTTCGGGTTCACCGAGAATTGCAGCACCTTGCTACCCGGCGTACCCTTGGTCAGGTCATACACCTTATCACGGGTTATACCTGTCACGTTGAACCTTTTGGCATAGGTCGTCTTGCTCTTGCCATCAAAGTAAAGCATGTTGTAGGTGGTCCGCTCGTCATTCTTATGGAAGACGGCCAGGTAGGTAATATCCTTCCCTACAAAGGTCTTATCGGCCACCTTGGTCACCGTCATCTTGCCATCCTTGCGGAAGACGATGATGTTGTCCAGGTCGGAGCAGTCGAAGGCAAATTCATCCTTCTTCAGGCTGGTGCCTATAAAGCCTTCTTTGTAGTTCACATAAAGCTTGGTGTTTGCTATGGCCACCGCATTGGCCTGTATGGTTTCAAAGGTGCGTATCTCTGTTTTGCGCTCACGTCCCTTGCCATACTTTTTCAGCAGGTTCTCGAAATACTTTATTGCATAATCATTGAGGTTAGTGATGTTGTTCTTCGTCTCCTCAATATCTGCTTCCACGCCACGTATATGCTCATCAGCCTTAAAGGTATCAAACTTGGATATGCGCTTGATGCGTATCTCTGTAAGCCTGATGATGTCTTCCTGCGTCACTACACGGCGCAGCTTCTTTTTATATGGTTTCAGGCCATCATCAATAGCTTTCAGCACACCCTCCCAGGTGGTCTGTTCTTCTATGTCGCGGTAAATGCGTTTCTCTATAAATATCTTTTCCAGCGAAGAGTAGTGCCAGTCTTCTTCCAGCTCACCCAGCTTTATTTCCAGCTCCTTCAACAGCAGCCCCTTGGTATGGCCTACCGAGTATTTCAGCATATCCGATGCCGATACAAAGTGTGGCTTATCCTGTATAATGATACAGGCATTGGGAGAGATAGATACCTCGCAATCCGTAAAGGCATACAGCGCATCTATCGTTTGATCGGTGGACACACCCGGCGCCAGTACTACGGCCAGTTCCACATCTTTTGCCGTATTATCTGTTACACTCTTTATCTTGATCTTACCACTGTCATTGGCTTTCAGTATGCTATCCACCAGTTGTGTGGTGGTGATGCCGTAAGGCACATCTTTAATGAGGATTGTCTTTTTGTCAAGCTCTTCTATCCTTGCCCTTACCCTTACCTTGCCACCGCGCGCACCATCATTGTAATTGCTTACATCGATCATGCCGTAGGTCATAAAATCGGGGAACAATTCAAACTTCTTTCCTTTCAGGTGCTTGATGGAGCTGTCTATCAGTTCGCAAAAATTATGCGGTAGTATCTTGGTACTCAATCCCACAGCTATACCCTCTGTGCCTTGCGCCAGCAGCAGCGGGAATTTCATAGGCAGTGTCACAGGCTCATTCTTACGGCCATCGTAGCTCAGTTGCCATTCTGTTGTTTTGGCATTAAAGGCTACCTCCAGCGCAAACTTGGATAAGCGTGCTTCTATATAACGGGCTGCCGCAGCATTATCACCTGTGCGCACATCGCCCCAGTTGCCCTGTGTTTCTATCAGCAGGTCTTTCTGGCCAAGTGCAACTATGGCATCACCTATGGATGC
>CAIVKT010000420.1 GCA_903906615.1 uncultured Bacteroidota bacterium
CCCCACCACCTGGAAGTACGAGGTAAAGAAAAAGAGCGCTACCGAGTACCAGCTGATCTTTCACCTGGATATAAAGAAGGGCTGGCACATATGGTCGCTGCACCCCGGCGGCGATGGCTACGAAATATCGCCGTCCTTTACCTTCGACAATAACCCCAATGTAACAGTAAAAGGTGCAGCCACAGAAAAGGGCACTGCTACCACCACCACCATGGAGGGCATAGATGGCAAGATCACGTACCTCAATGGCAAGATAGACTACATACAAAATGTGACCGTGAAAGGCAAGGGCAAAATAACCGGCAAGCACACCTACCAGGTATGCAACGACAAGCTGTGCCTGCCACCGAAGGATAAGGATTTTGTGTTTGTGATAAAGTAGGTTGATAAGTTGATAAGTTAATAGGTTGATAAGTTGATAAATTGTGCTGTTTGAAATAGGGGGGTGTTTTATAAAAGTATTCTATGACAAAGCTATTTAGATATATACTGTTTGTTGTGTTGTGCTTGTTTGCTGGCAACGTGGTACACGCACAAATTGTGCGTGATAACAGCAAATGGACGTTTGAGGCCAAAAAGATAAGCGGCGATAAGTATGAACTCATCGTGCATTGCAAGCTGCCGGATAAGTGGCATATCTACGCGCTGAACCCCGGTGGCGATGGGATGGAAATAGCCCCGGAGGTGAAGTTTACGAAGAATAGCGATGTGAAGCTGATAGGCGTGGTAAAGGAGCGGGGAAAGAGGATCAGCGAAGCAATGGTAGGGATAGATGGTAATGTGAACATCTACAAAAATAAGGTGGACTATGTGCAGGAAGCTATCGTAAAAAGCAATGCGACCATTAAAGGCACATACAGTTACCAGATATGCGATGATAGTCAATGCCTGCCGCCTAAAAGGGATAAGCCGTTTACCATCACAATAAGCGATGCCGGCGGCACGGCAGATGCTACCCCTGCGGCAGATACTGCTGATAACGGCAAAGCCACAAAAGATACTACGAGCCTTGTGCAGACCGCTAATGTAAGCGGGGGCGGAGATACCACTAAGAGGACCGTAGCTGCAACAAATACGCCTTCGGGCAGTGCATCAGCAAAGGCGAAGGAAGAAAAATCATTGCTGTGGTTGTTCCTGGCAGCGCTGGCCGGAGGCCTTGCTGCGGTGATCACTCCGTGTGTATATTCAATGATACCCATCACCGTGAGCTTCTTCACCAAAAGGAGCAAGACGCGTGCCGAAGGGTTGCGCAATGCGTTGTATTATTCGCTCTCCATCATCATCATATTTACGGTACTCGGGGTGCTGATCTCCGCTATCTTTGGCGCTAACGCACTGAATGCGCTCTCCACCAACTGGATCGCTAATCTTTTCTTCTTCGTCATTTTTGTCATCTTCGGCATATCCTTCCTTGGGGCATTTGAGATCACATTGCCCTCATCGTGGACAAGCAAAACAGATTCGCGCGCAGGGGTAGGGAGCTTTGGCGGTATTTTCTTTATGGCGCTTACGCTGGCCATTGTTTCTTTCTCGTGTACCGGCCCAATAGTAGGCCCCCTGCTGGTGCTTGCAGGCAAGGGCGGCATTGCCGGCCCTGCGGTAGGTATGTTTGGTTTTTCAATTGGCCTTGCGTTGCCATTCGCGCTGTTTGCCATCTTCCCCGGTATGCTCAATAAAATGGCATCATCAGGCGGCTGGCTGAACCAGGTGAAAGTAGTGCTGGGTTTCATAGAACTGATGCTGGCGCTGAAATTCTTCTCTAATGCCGATCTCGCCAAAGGGTGGCGATTGCTGGATAGGGAAATATTCATAGCCATATGGATCGTGATCTCTGTTCTGCTCGGTTTCTATTTGCTCGGTAAATTGAAACTGTCGCACGATGATGCCTCTGCAAAGAATGTGTACGGGCAGGAGTATGTATCTATCTTCAAGCTTTTCCTGGCTATTACGTCGTTCTCGTTTGCCGTGTACTTGCTGCCGGGCATGTGGGGCGCACCGCTGAATGGCATCAGTGCATTTGTGCCACCAATAGGTACTTTTGATTCGTTTGGCGGCAGCGCAGCACCCGAGGCTAGCACTAATACGGAAAACAACGGGATACACCCCGTGAAGTTTGTAAAGGATATGAAGCGTTTTGAGCCCCAGGCAGTAAAAAGCCTGGGACTAGTGACATACTTTGATTATGATGAGGCTGTAGAGGCTTCTAAAAAATTGAAGAAGCCCATCATGCTCGATTTTACGGGTATCAACTGTTCTAATTGCCGCAAGATGGAATCGCAGGTATGGTCGCAGCCGGAAGTGACGAAAAGGCTGAAAGAGGACTTTATCGTTGTGTCGCTGTACTGTGATTTTAATTCGATAGACTTGCCGAAGGAACTGCAACATTTTTCTAAAGACCTCAATTCACAGGTTGTGACTGTGGGCGATAAGAATGCCGAGCTGCAGGCAGCTAAGTTTGAATCGAGCACACAGCCATTCTATTTTTATGTGGATGAGAATGGTAATAAATTGGCAGACAAGGGTTACTCCTACAACCCGGATGTGCAGAAGTTTATAGATCACCTGGATAGTGTGAAAGCTAATTATAAGCGGACACACTCGTAACCCCTTTGCCTATGGGCCACTTCAGATACATATTCGTACTGTGCCTATTGGGATTGATGTTGGGTGGTAACGCACAGGGCCAAACAGCGAGGCGCAGGCGCACAAAGGACCTGCTGATACAGCCGGTAAGATATGTGGAGCGCATGAGGCTATATAAGCCAATGACCATTGAAGCGATAGGCCTCAATGTTTACTACGACTATGATGAAGCGCTGGACGCCGCGAAGCAATTGAAGAAGCCGGTAATGCTCGACTTTACGGGCGTGAACTGTATGAATTGCCGGAAGATGGAGAAGGTTGTATGGTCGGACCCGGAGGTGGCAAAGCGTTTAAGAGAAGACTTCATTGTTGTTTCACTTTATGAAGATGTGCGCAAGATAGAATTGCCGCCCAGCCAGCAGTATTTTTCCAAGGCACTGAATAAACAAGTAAAAACGCTGGCAGACAGGAACCAGGATCTGCAGGAGTCAAATTTCTCATCCAACTCGCAACCTTTCTATTTTTTCATTGATGAAAATGAAAATAAGCTGGTAGAAGGTGGTTATGGTTACGACCCCAATGTGCAGAAATTTATTGCCCACCTGGATAATGTGATCGCCAGCTATAAGAAGACACATCCATAGCTAAATATGCAACTGATGAACACGCTGAAATTTATTCTCGCAATTTGTTGTTTGAATTCCAGTATCAATGTTGCTGCGCAGAACAGGCCATTGAGCAAAAGAGGATGCAGTTTGTGAGGATCGTTATATAATACCAATTGCTCCTCAAAAATCGGCATTAAACGTGCCTTTTCGAACTTTAAACGCCATATGTGCGCCCTTTGCGATAAATTTTATTGAGGAAATTCTGCACTTAATTGCTATCAATACTCATCAGGGAAGTTGTAGCTTACCCCTGTTTCTTCTATGAAGGTGCGGATGTCTATCAATAGGTAGCGACTTTCATCATCAAGATCGGGTGAATAAAGCACCACATCGAAGTCGCTGCCGGTGTAGGCTGCGAGTGCAGACTGCGCATTCTTTGTTGCGTGGTATCGATCGGCGAATACTATTTTATCGGCCTCATCGAACGGGCACACTAACACATTATCTATGGGCAACACTCCGTACTTGCCTATCTTGACATCGGTATCAATAAGGTCTTCAAAATCCTCGCGCATCTCTTCTGCGTCTTCATGTGTAAATGGTGTACGTGTCATTGTGGTTAAAGTCTTCGGGCTTTACCTTGCATCCGAAGTTAGATTATTTGATAGCAGCCAGGTAAATGGATCAAGGCTATCCCGGGTACAGTGTGCTTTTAGTTGTGCATCTGCGTTATCTGACCGGGATATACCTCAAACTCGTCAATGAGTAAAGTATCAATCCTTTATTTAATAAAGAATTGTCAATGCCCGCAAATGTAAAGTAACTTTTTTGATTCTTGAAATAGCTGCTAAGGAATGCTTAATGTTATGCAATGCTGCGGGAGGTGCATCTTTCCCCTGCATTGTAGAAGGATGGGGGCTTATCGTACCGGCATACGTAAAGAAATCGCAGACCCCTCCACTTTCAGGCGGGGTAATATCAGCGTCAATTGCAGCCTGATACCGCGCACTACCCCGGTAAATGACATAAATCCCAAATCTTTCTTAAAGCCATAATTCCCCGAAATGTATTTCTTTACTTTACACAGTGAAATATCTTGTTGCAGCCTTCCTTACGTTGACCAGCTTTTCCTCCTTTGCCCAAAACGAGCAATGGGACTACTATATAGCCAGGTTTGGCGACAAGCCGGGCTATGTAATGGTGGATATGAACCTGTACAACACCGCGCCTGATAAAAAATTTCCTAACCTCGTCATCACAGGCCCGCGCGGCCACAACTGCAATGCTAATGGCCTGCCCGGCAAAGAGGAAACAGCCGTGCTGGAAGATATACTCACAGCTACCGATAACTTTATCACAGGTGTTACAGCCAAGGTACTCACGGGTACCTTTACCTACAAATGCGAGCGCCTCAATTACTATTATGTGAAGGATACAGTAGGCATACGCAACGCGCTGGGCCGCATGTATAACCACAGCTACAAAGACTATGACTACGTGATAGAAATACGGCCCGACCCGGAATGGACCTCTTACCGTACCTTCCTGTATCCTGATGAATCCTCGCGCAACTGGATGGACAATAATAAGATCATTACCAATCTGCTGCTCTCCGGCGATAGCCTCACTATGAAGCGCGACATCAATTACTCCTTCTACTTCCGTAGCGATACCGACCGCACTTCTTTTGCCAACTATGCCGTCAGTAAAGGCTATAAAACTGACCTGCCGGTTGCCGAGAAGGCCGCAAAAGCATCTTACCCATTAACTGTATCTGCCTATACTTATGTGAAGATGGACAGCATCTGCGCCACCACAACTGACCTCAAACAGCAGGCCACACTGCACCACGGCTACTACGAAGGCTGGGCCGCGCCACTGAAGCGGTAGCGTAAAAAAAATCATATAACAGTCATCATCATTTTTTTGATCACCACTATCTGCCCCTCTGAACAATGGGCCTTCCAAAATGAAATGAAGAAATTGACGAAACCCGTGAACAAAGCTGTATGGCGTGTTGAGCCACAAACGGTAAACGCCTTTTACTATGCACTGCTCAATGAGATTGTTTTTCCCGCTGGGATATTGCAGCGCCCGTTCTTTGATGAAAATGCGGATGGATGCGGTTATATATGCGCTGATAACAGAACTCTTGCCTCTTCAAACCTACCTCACCAAAAAAAAGGGCTGCCTCGCTTTTGAGACAGCCTCTTTTAAATAAATAATAATAGGTAGTCTCAATGGCGTAATCCTGATTAGGCTATTAATTCTCTTTTTAGTGCGTTAATAGGTGCTGCTTTAATTTTGTTATACTGCTATTTACATTTATATTTGACCTAAGGCAAGTAAAATGATAGTCTGCGAATATGACGCTATCTCAAAAATTTAGTAGAATTGCTGCTGTAAAATTTTCCTTTTCTAAATCAACTGAATTCTCTCGGGTATTCGCACGGGATTGTGATGCTTTATCAATGTATGATCCATTTTTTGGATTAGGCATTCCAGAGCATTTATCTTCGGAGAATAAATTAAGAGGTGTTTTTAGAGAAGTTATGTTACGAAATGGAGTTTTTCTGTTCAATCTTAGCGGTGTTGATTTGAAGAAAGCTATGAAGGGCTTTGCAAGTTATGAAGAAGCAGAGTACAACAACCAAATAACAGAATGGGAGCTTTTTATGATTTTAACAAACAAAGATTATCTAAAAAGTTGTATCTTTCACAACGGAAAAGTTCAATTCAAGAAACGAATCATATGGAACTCGATAATGTAATTGTTGGAGCGACATTAAGTGAAATACAAAAAAAGTCAGACGAAGTTAAACTGGTTTTTGAAAATTCAAAGACTAGTAAAGCCTATGTTTTGATATTTAAAGGGTTGCTTTTTGAAACTTCCGCATCAACTTTAAACAGGCGTGTAAAGAATGTTCAATTAAATAACACTCTTGGTTTCCGGGCAACTTCGCAATTGAGGCATTTAAATAGGAACCCTGAAGACTATCGTCAGCTATTTATTCAAATGGAAGGTTCTGACGATAATAATAAGCTTGAATTATTAGGTGCTTTAAGAAGCTACAGGATGTGGCCAAGGCGAGTTGCCGCAATTAGCGGTAATACCATTGCTAAAAAGAATGCTGTAAAAAAGGAATCCTAAGAAAGCTATTTGAAGTTGTTGGACAATATTTGAAAAAGCATCCTTAAATAAACAAAATCATAATCGTAAAAAAGAGCAGAACCCACAAAAGGTTCTGCTCTTTTAAATAATAAGGGATGGAATTTGTTTATTGGAACTTGGAATTTCAAAGTTTTACCTGCTGTAATTCGGCGCTTCCTTGGTGATCACCACATCATGTGGATGGCTCTCAGCCATGCTCGCCGGGGTGATGCGTACGAATTGTGATTCGTTCTGCAGGGTAGCTATGTCTTTAGCGCCACAGTAGCCCATGCCTGCGCGCAGCCCACCTACAAACTGTTGTACAATTTCGCTCAGTGCGCCCTTGTAAGGCACACGGCCCACAATGCCTTCCGGCACCAGTTTCTTTATATCTGCCTCCATGTCCTGGAAGTAGCGGTCTTTAGAGCCTTCCTGCATCGCCTCTACCGAGCCCATGCCGCGGTACGATTTGAACTTACGCCCTTCGTATATGATCGTCTCGCCGGGGCTTTCCTCAGTACCTGCGAATATAGACCCTGCCATGATGCACGATGCGCCTGCGGCTATGGCCTTCACCATATCGCCGGTATAGCGTATGCCGCCATCGGCTATTACGGGTATGCCTGTTTTTTTAAGTGCCTGTGCTGCTTCTACTATTGCGGTAAGTTGCGGTGCGCCCGCGCCTGTTACCACGCGCGTGGTGCATATAGAGCCGGGGCCTACACCCACCTTCACGGCATCAGCGCCCGCATCGGCCAGCGCCTTGGCGCCTGCTGCCGTGGCCACATTGCCCGCTATAATAGGTATGTTCTTAAATGCTTTCTTTACCTTCTTTACTGCTTCTATTACACCCTTCGAGTGGCCGTGTGCGCTGTCCAGCGTTATCACGTCCACACCAGCGTTTTTCAATGCCTCCACACGCTCCAGTATATCTGGGGTAATCCCTATTGCAGCGCCTGCTACCAGGCGGCCCATAGTGTCTTTGCTGGCATTGGGGTGGCTCTTCAGTTGTATCGTATCCCGGAAGGTGATGAGCCCTATCAGCTTGCCCTTCTTATCTACTATTGGTAGTTTTTCTATTTTGTGCTGCTCCAGTATCCGCTCTGCTTTCTGCATATCGGTGCCAAAGGCTGCGGTCACCAGGTTCTCGCTGGTCATTACCTCGCTCACCTTTTTCTTCATGTTCTTCTCAAAGCGCAGGTCGCGGTTGGTGAGCATGCCCACCAGCAGAAAGTTGTTATCAACAATAGGTATGCCGCCTATTTTGTTGTCCTTCATTATCTTCAGGGCATCGCCTACAGTGGCATCGGGTTTCAGGGTTATGGGGTCCAGTATCAGGCCGTTCTCCGAGCGTTTTACTTTGCGCACCTGCTCTGCCTGGCGCTCTATGCTCATGTTCTTGTGCAGGATGCCTATACCCCCTTCGCGCGACAGCGCTATGGCCAGCGGCGTCTCTGTCACCGTATCCATGGCGGCTGATACCATGGGGATGTTGATCTTAATGTCTTTGGTGAGATTGGTTACGATACTTACTTCGCGAGGCAGTACTTCGGAGTAAGCCGGCATAAGCAGTACATCATCAAATGTAAGCCCTTCGCCGTAAAATTTGGATTTTATTGCCATGTGCAAAGATAGGTAACAAAAGACCAATTGTGCAAATATGGGGCTATCAACAATTTCTATACCTTCTTAAAGACAGCCAGATTTGCGCAGGAGTAGCCACCACATTGGCTCATAGGTCATAATAGCCTACGTGGCCTGCTTTCATAAAGTACGTAGTGCAGATAGGAATTTCTCCCGCCTATGTGGTCTATGTGCCTATATGGTGGCCTTTAAAACCCTTCGTAACCCCCCTGCATTTATATGGCAAAATCGGTGTTCGCTACTATCTTTTAAAAATATCCGCCATAAAAGGCTTGTATTATTTGCCGTTTTATATATTTGCAGTAGTGTGGGTGCTTCGTGGTGAATGGCTATCTTTCAATGATCTAAAATCAAATTATTATATGTTATCACGTTTCACAATGGTGTTGTTCATTACGCTGGCTATGCTGGGGGGTAATTCAGTACAGGCACAGAGTACCGATTATCTAAAGCATGGCAAGATATTCAACCTGTGCTCTTACAAAAGGCAATGCACCAAGTGCTATACCTGCGATAAAGACCGCTTCGATGTAAAGATCAAGAACAACACGACCAAAACCATAACTGCAATATCGGTAAAATTCTATTCAGAGGTATTCAACCGCATATTAGAGAAAGACACCAAGATCGAAGCTGATGTGATACGCGGCAAGCAGATAGGCCACTTCTACATGTGCGTACCCGATGGCCAGCACTGGATCATCAGCAAGATCACCTACGACGACGGCAGCACCCAGGCCTTCACCCTCGCCGACCGCATGGAAGATTTTATGCAGGAGCCTGACGAATGCGATTGCAACGACTAAATATCAATGTAAGGCTCCGTCATCAATGTAGATGTCCCCGGCACCACTCCCGTGAACAATGACCTCATCGCCCCTGCGGCGCTGGTAAGCGCCGGGCAGGGTAGCTACGATGTCGTTTATGTTGGTGTAAGACATCACACTTAATCTTGCTCTTGTAAATACATATTTTATTGGCGTGTAGTTTGCCATTGGATCAGGCCAGGTGCGGCACTCAGGAACGACTGTTATTTCTGTCCTGGTTATAAGGTTGGCTGGTGTTACCGGTTTATAATTCTCACGCCCATCTTTCACCCATTGTGCCGCAGCATGCAACGCAAAGAAGCTGAAGAGCAATGTGGTCAACACTTTCATAATGATCTGTTTTAAAACTACTGCCTGATGCCATCTATGTAGTAGGCATTGCCATCTGACTTGCCGCCATACATATGCAGCGCATCGCCACGGCGGCGTTGGTAGGTGCCGGGCACAGTGCTCAATATATCATTTACATTCATCGTGGGCATGCGCTCTATCTCGCTGGCATTAAATACATACCTCCCTGGCTCGCGCAGTTTTATCGTTTCTTTCGGCAATAGAGGCCGGAAATTAACCTCATCATCAATGATGTACATGTTGCCTTGGGTGCGGCCGTCTATCACAGGCAATGGATCTATTTTGACCACAGCCCTTGCTGCTATATCCTGTGCATTTGCCTGCCAGGCGGAGGCTACAAGTAATGCGATAATGATCTTTTTCATAACACATCCGTTTTATAATGAGCAATAGAATAACCCTATTGTACCAATCTGCCTTTTACGTAAGCTGGTTTTTGAATCGGGCTGCCGTATATGCTTGTCGCATCCCCCCTGCGCTTTTGGTAGGTGCCGGGTGTTAGCGCTACAATGTCATTCACGTCTGAAGTAGGCAGGTGGCTTAGTTCCTCCGCTGTAAAGAAACTATAATCAGGCCCAATATAACTTGAGGTCTTTGACTGATAGTTATACATGCTAGTAGTTATACATGCTAGTAGTTATACATGCTAGATTTGGTACAGTTCCATCTCTCATTTTCCATACAGTACCTGGGATTATGACTAAAGTACCATGAATACTAACATCCGTATTAGTTGCTGTTCTTTTTATTTTGCAATGGCTTACCGGCAAAGGCTCTATTTTGATTACAGCTCTTGCCGCAGTTTCCTGTGCTGCTGCCTGCCATGCCGAGGCTACGAGTAATGTAATAATGATCGTTTTCATAAATCCTTTATTATATAGACGTAATATAATCATATTTTCATGGGTAATTACAAAAAAATAGTTGTTTTATGACTTATAGCGTACGTTTTCCCCAAAACGTTATAATTTTCCACAGATAGTTTGGTTTATTCAATTATTTTGTAGATTGTGTCCTGTTAACAATTCGTAAACGCTAAACACAAACTAAACAATATGGATACTTCAAAGATGCTCAGGGCATATTGCCTCAAGACAAAAGAAAAAGACGTACCGTTGCACGACGCTGTTATTACCCGCACTGCAAAGGGCGGCTATATAGCTAACGGCAATGACGGTAAGGGTAACAAGATGGCTGCCATCCTTGGCGAAGCCAAAGCCCTGCAGGCCATTAAAGACGGCGTGGCTAAGCAAGCGTTCTAAATAACTGTGGTAACACTACCACCTCAAAGGCCCTGCACTGATACTATCGGTCGCAGGGCTTTTGTATACCCTCTTTTTTTCGCTCTGTTTCTCCGCTCTAATCAAGATTCCCCCTAATGGCGGTATTTTGTTCGCAGCCTCTTTTGTTTACAGATATTTCTCTAATTTTATAATAACCAAACACACACTATCATGGGATTTTTCACAAAGCTTTCCAATGGATGGGAGATATCAATGACGAGCATAAAGGTGCTCAATGCCAATAAGCGGCTGATCATCTTCCCGATACTGTCGGGTATCTCTTTACTGCTGGTCTTCGCATCGTTTGCTGTGCCCTTTATGGCCAGCCATGCGTGGGACATGAGTAATATCGATATAAA
>CAIVKT010000421.1 GCA_903906615.1 uncultured Bacteroidota bacterium
CAAATGACACAACAGGAAATAACAATGAAATGCCTGCTCGATAACTGGTACAGCAATGTCTCCCGCATGGATAACCTTTTCGACCTCCTCACCGATGCCCAGTTGCAACAGCATGTAGCGCCAGGCCGCAACAGGGGCATCTACCTCCTCGGCCATATGGCAGCAGTGCATAGCCGCTTACTGCCCATGGTAGGCGCAGGCGATCAGTTGCATACCTATCTTGATGACATATTCCTCACCAGCCCCGACAATGTAAACACAGAAATGCCCGCAGCAGCCGACCTGCGCAAATACTGGAAAGAAGTGAATGGCAAACTGGCCACACATTTCAGTGGCATGTCAGCCGACGACTGGTTTACAAAGCATTCCGCTGTATCCGCCGAAGAATTCGCCAAAGAGCCCCACCGCAACAAACTCAATCTCCTCATCAGCCGCACCACGCATATGGCCTACCACTTCGGCCAGCTTGTATTTTTGAAAAGCAAGTAATAATAAAGGCAGTATGTATAAAATAGGGAGTCACACATCGTGGCTCCTTTTTTTGTAGAGCAGGATACAATAAATCCAAACAAGTTGTGTTATATTAGTTCTCTAAATAGCCTTTTATGCGCACACACTTTTTGGTAGCGTTACTTTGCATCAGCACATCAACAATGTTCGCGGCTAATACCGTGAAGCTTCATGGCAAGATCACTAACCCGATTTCTGATAGTATTTTGGTCAGGTATTCTGAAACATGGGTAGGTTATGAGCCAAAGGTAGTTGCAACCAGGCTATCCGCCGATGGTAGCTTTTCGCTTTCATTTCCATTAGAGCATAAGTATACACAGGTATTGATACAGCATGGAGACCAGGAAACGGAGATATTTCCTGAACCCGGGAATGATCTTGGTATAACCCTTGATGCGAAAAACTTCGACAGTTCGCTTCATTATACGGGCAAGGGAGCGGAGGTAGCTAATTTTCTGGCATTGCACATGATCACAATTGGATCTTCTTTGACTTTTGGCGGGCAGTTACAAGAGCTTTGTATCGAAGATCCTGCTGCATTTGAGGAGAAAGCCAATGTTGCTTTAAACAAGGAAATAGACTTTTTAAAGGCCAATGATAAAGTATTGCCTGCTTCCTTTAAAAAGATGTGGAAGGCAAATTATCAGTATAACCTCTATTATATCATGTTGTCCTACCCGACCTTTCATGAAATGCAAAAACAGCACTCATACACAATATCGTCAATACCCAAAGAAGATTATAAAACAGTTTTGGATGTCCCTGCTGCATTTGATGACGAATTACTTACGGTAAGTGCTTACCGCATGTACCTCGATGCTTATTACTACCAGCTTATTACTGCAAAAAATGCTATGGCCGGTTCTGATGTCAAAGCCACTGATTCCGCCCAGGATATCGAAGCGTATCGAAATATGCCGAAAGGTTCGGCAGAAATATATGGTGCAGGCCATATCTGCAATAAACTGAAGTACTACACTTACACAGAAGGTCAGGCCAGGGTCTTAGCATATAAAAAGCAATTTCCTGCAAGTCCGTATTTATCACTACTGGACGAAAAGATGGCTTTAAAAAAGAAGTTTTCCGCAGGCAGCAAAGCGGTTGATTTCACTTTCACAACCCTCGATGGTAAGGCAATGAAATTGTCTGATCTGAAAGGCAAAGTGGTGTATCTTGATTTCTGGGCTAGTTGGTGCGGCCCCTGCAAAGGCGAAATGCCGTTTGCTAAAAAAGTTGAAGAAAAATATAAAGACAAGGATGTGGTGTTCCTGTATGTATCTATTGATGCCGATGACGCAGCCTGGAAAAGTGCAATGCAGAAAATGCAGATAGACGGCGTAAATACTCGCGATGATGGCGGTGGCTGGGATGGTGCCATCGCTAAACAATATGACATCAGAAGCATACCTGCATACTTTCTTATCGATAAAGAAGGGAATTATGCGGCAGACAACGCTCCCCGGCCAAGCAGTACTGGCGATCTCACCAACACTATAGATAAGCTATTGCGGTGATCGCTTGAAATACTTTATTTCCGGCATTGTTCAGGATGTACTCGTTTAAGAAGTAATCGTAAGTACATTGCCACTCTTGGTTACTGTATATTTCGTGAGTCCCGATGGCGGCGGTCCGGATATTACTGCTCCCGTGCTTACGTTATAAGTGCCGCCGTGGCAGGGGCATACGATCGTTCTGCTCGTGCTGTTATAGCCTACTGTGCATCCGGCATGTGTGCACGTGGCCGACAGGGCATCATACGTCGACGCGCCCGTACATACAATGATCAATCCATTGGCATATACCGATCCCCCTGTGCTGTTCAATGATGCGTTGGCGGTATTGGTCAGGTCTAGTGTGAAGTTTACATTGCTTGGTCCGGCATAGCTCTGCTTTTTACAGCTTTCAATTACGCCGATAGGTATGAGGGATAGCCCGCACATAATAAGCCCTTGTTTCAAAAATTCTTTCCGTTCCATCGTTATGTGTTAGTGATAAAAAGTAATTAACGTGTACATACACGCAATAATTGTGCCGCTTTTACTCTTTAACACATATTTTTCAACAGAATACAGGGTCTTTTATTGATGGATTATACTTTCGGTGTAAACTGCGCAAGGTCATATATCCCAAGCGTCTTTTCTGTATCCGCCACCTTGCTCACCATTGTTTCAAAACCGCCTTTACCAAATAGTTTTTGCTCGTTATGCTCAAATTCCTCGCCAAGCGAATCGTATTCATGGTGTGAAACCAGCTTCCTGAAGGCCGGGAACAGAATGGTGTCTTCCCTCGCCTCATGCGGCCGGTACATGGTGTTAAACGATGTAAGCGCAGCAAGTAGCATCTGTTGGTCGGCATCAGTTGGTGACGTGATTTTTGCCAGTTGCATGATCTTATCTGTCAATGCCCGGCCTGCATTGTGTTGTTGTAGCAACGTATCCACCAGGTCGGTAAGCTGGTTAGCCTTCTTAAATCTCGGGAATAGGTAATTCTCTTCCTGCTTTTCATGATAGTCTTCTACAAACGTCCGGATAACGCCCGCAGCATCTATCAGGGATTGTCGTGGAAAGGCTTCTTTATTGGTAAGGTGTGTTTTGCAGGTATCATATATCAGCAGTACCCTGTTTAGCAAACCATGTTCTTGCATCAGGTCTTCTGGTGGAGATACTTTTTGATCTTCGTCATCATCTTTACAACCCTGCAAAAAACTAAACCCGCCAATTGTTCCGATTACGGCCAGGGTTATCCCTTTCGCAATAAAACTCCTTCGGCTATTCTCGTTTTCAGGTAATGTTATCGTTTGCATATAGTTGCTTTGATACTGGTAAGCGTAAATATCATACCAATAGCGCGTATCGCTTCTTCACGACGGAACGCAGTTATCCTTTAACGAAAAGGGCTGCGCCGCCGTTCACTACTTTATTGCCGCCGTTGGCACCCCAAACGCTGCAAGTGGCTACTTACCGTTTTTTCATCATTCCTTTAATATTGATGTTTGTGTCCTAAATAAGCATACAAATGACTACTTTAAGCATTTTCCTCATCATCATATCCCGCAATGGCAGAATGTCAGGGCCTGCCTTCAGTTACGTAGCTACCGATAAAAAACACATGCACACTGCGGTCAGCTTCATCGTTCCCGGACCAGATAAAATGGGTTACTACTACCTGCTCGGTGGTAATGATCCTAAGGCGCTCAATATGATAGGCACCTTGGTGCCTTCAGTAAGCAAGGTGTCCGACTTCAACTGCCAATACGATGTGCGCGATCCTCAATATAGGTTTTACCAGGTATTACAGTTCGGTTGTGGAAATGGTGTAGCTTACTCACCGGTAATAGACACGCAAAACCCCGAAAAAGAAGAAACAACATTGCGTCAAATGCCGGGAATGCGGCCGGATAGCGTGGCTGCATAGCCATCGCTATAGATTATCGGAAAAAGGAAGGTGCCTGCAATAGCTCCTTCTTTTTTCATTTTTTGAACAGGTTGATATGTTAATCAATTGTAAGTACGTTTTTAGTACATCAAAAACCTTTTATCTTTAGTCTATGAAAAGCCCCGGCAACATAACGGCCATTATTGTCGATGACGATGAGTTCTGTTGTTTTCAGCTGCAGGACCTCATAAAAAAATACGCACTTGGCATCGAGATCGTTGCCGTGTGTAACTCCGGCACCGATGGCCTCGTAAAGATACGCGAACTCAGCCCCGATCTCGTATTCCTCGATGTGGAAATGCCCGGCATGAATGGCTTTGAGATGATTCGTAAACTCCCCGCCGTAAATTTCGAGATCATATTCACTACCTCGCACGAGCAGTACGCTATACGCGCCATTCGCTTCTCGGCGCTCGATTACCTCGTGAAGCCGTTAGATCCCACAGCCCTGCAGGATGCCATCAGTCGTATGCGCGATAAGATGCAGGAAAAATTACCCGCCGAAGAAAAGAAGCTTGAGCTGCTGGGCATACCTGCCGAAAAGAAATTCAACAACCTCGCCGTGCCTACCATGGAGGGCCTGCTGTTCATCTGCATTCAAGACATCATCCGCTGCGAATCAGACGATAAGTACACCAAGATATTTCTGGCAGATAAGAAGATGATACTGGCCTCCCGCACACTTGGCGATTTCGAGGACCTGCTCAGTCCGCATGGCTTCTTCCGCATACACAAGTCATACCTCATCAACCTCATCCACCTCAAAAAATACCTGCGCGGCGAAGGCGGCCAGGTCATCATGGCCGATGGCAGCACACTCGATGTATCCCGCCGCAAAAAAGAAGAGCTAATGGTATTAGTGTCGCAGTTTTAATGCTTGCAACAACCCGCCGTAGGCGCTGCGCTTTGTTCGCTATAGCTATTTCAGCGAAGGCGAAAATTGCTCCTGCCCACCTCGCGAAGGATAACGCTCTCGCCTCTAATTGCGATGGCGAGGCAGTTTCACGATTGACACTAAACAAAACGCCTTCCTTTTCAAAAAGGAAGGCACTCATAAAATTACTTGAATTATTTACTGGCCGGTAGTAGCAGGACCCGAAGCTGTTGCAGGTACCAGTGGCATAGTGATGGTAACGGTATTGCCGTCATTTTTTACAGTGCCGGGTTGCGCAGCAGGTATCATCATTGTACCCTGTATGCCCAGTTGCCCGTACATAGGGTCATCAAGCGTAATGGGTGTGCCGAATGTATATTGCCCGCCATCAACCAGGTTACTCTGCTGGGTTGGTTGGTAGGTTACAATATCGGCGAGCTTGAAGATCAGCGATATACTGTTAGGTGTTTGGGTGCTATAGGAGAACGTAACTGGTATAGTGCCGTTAACAGAAGTTGTTCCTAATGCCGGGTTGGAACACATGCCTTCTCCTATGCAGGAAACTGAGTTTTTTGTTTTCAAAAGTTGATCCTGCTTTTGGGTCGCACTCTTACTTGCAGTATCTACATTAGATGCAGCGGGTTTTGGAGGCGCTGTTGAATCCGCCGCTATCGATCCGCCGCCTGGGTTTGTTGTAGGTCCTGATGAGGGATTGCCGAAAATCACCATAGCTTGCATTGTTTTGGCAGTTTGTCCGCAACCCGCTGCAAGAATTACGATGCCGAGAGCTAAAATGTATAATAAAGAAAACCGCTGCTTTTTCATTCAGTTTTTTTTAATTGTAAGTAAGGATATGATTATTTTCACACAAAGTATATGATTAAATTCATTTTTTATAGTTCATGATATTATTTCTTCAGAAAATGAACAAAATACAGCTTTATAGAGCTTATTGGCTGACAATATGTATTTACTGCATAGTAGCTGCATACGCATCCCCGATCTTTGCCAGGCAATCAACGAAAGTGGATTCCCTAAAGCAACTATGCAATAGCGCCACTTCTGATACAGAGAGAGTCACTTACCTGATCGAACTCTCGAAATTATACAGCTGTTCTGATTCGGCAGACAAAATAAAAACGGCAAAAGAAGCAATAGGGCTTGCCGAAAAAATTAATTGGAAAAGAGGAGTGATTGTAGGTAACACGACTTTAGGTTTAGTTTATGCCGAATGCATGCAGAACTATCTTAAGTCCATTA
>CAIVKT010000422.1 GCA_903906615.1 uncultured Bacteroidota bacterium
GGCTAACATAGAGGAAATAAAGGATTGCTACTACCTGAGCTGGAAGCTGGGCCTGAAGGCGTGCGCGCTGTACCGCGACGGATCGAAGCTGAGCCAGCCGCTGAGCACCAAGAGCGATAAGAAACAGAAGACAGACGCTATAGAAGCGGAAGCAGCAGCAGAGATCAGCCAGATAGTGGATATGAGCAAGCTGACCGTGCACGAGCTGTTTGAAGAAGTGAACCGCCGCGTACAGGATAGCCCCGACACACAACTGAAACGTGAGCTGAGCCGCATTGTAGAGCGCAAGCAACTGCCCGCAAAACGCCGTGGCTATACCATTAAGGGTAAAGTAGGTGGCCAGGCATTGTTCCTGCGCACAGGCGAATATACCGATGGTACGCTGGGCGAGATATTCATAGACATGGCCAAGGAAGGCGCTACGATGCGCAGCCTGCTGAACAGCTTTGCTGTAGCCATCTCTGTAGGCCTGCAGTATGGTGTGCCGCTGGAAGAGTATGTAGACAAGTTTGCCTTCACACGCTTTGAGCCATCAGGTATTGTAGACCATCCGAACATTAAGAACGCAACATCGGTACTGGATTATATCTTCCGCCTGCTGGCGTATGAGTACCTGGACCGCGAGGACCTGATACATGTACCGGACCCGAACAAACGCCCGCACCTGGAAGAAGTGCAGCAGGCGATACAGCAGGAGCTTTCGCAGGTGAGGGTAACAGCGCCGCAATCGCAGGTGGCCAAGCCTAAGCCGGTAATAGCGCCTATGACCGTAGGCGTGAGCGCACAAGCCACAGCCGACATCAAGAAGATGATGGGCACCAGCGCCGACGCGCCTGCCTGCCGCAACTGCGGCAACATCACGCTCCGCAACGGTACCTGCTATATGTGCCCGAACTGCGGAACGACGACTGGCTGCAGTTAGTTTTAAAGTGAAAAGTCAAAAGTTAAAACCTTAAAGTGAACCACCGCGAGAGCGGTGGTTTTTTTGTGGGAATATAGTAACAGCTTTACTCTGATCTTTAAATAACGTATCTTGCTTTTACTCAACACACTTTAATGTTTTGACTTGAATTATGATCTATAAAGACCACCTCGAATCCCCCCGGCTGATCACCCGCTTTCTTACTAAAGAGGACGAAGCGCCGTGGATGGAATATTGCTGTGACCCGGTGGCTACGAGGTTTACGGGTATACCGGGCAAGAACCCGGAGGAGCTGGCGCGCTTTATGATAGAGGTGGGGATGAAGCGATATGCCGAGGGCAGGCTGGGGCCGCAGGTGCTGCTGAGCAAGGAGACGGGTGAGCTGGTGGGCATGTGTGCCTTGCTGGTGCAGGAACCGAACGGAAAGAGGGAGATAGAAGTGGGGTATCATTTGCTGCGCAGGTTTTGGGGCAAGGGGTATGCTACTGAGGCGGCGCAACTGCTGCGCGACTATGGTTTTGAGAACGGCGATATGGATTCCATCATTTCTATCATTGATCCGCTGAATGTGGCCTCGCAGGCGGTAGCGCTGCGCAATGGTATGTGTGTAAGTGAGCGTGGGGTAGGATTTAAAGGTAATACTTACGATATTTACAGGATAACACGCAGAGAATGGGAACAATTAAAAACAGGGCCGCAAGGGGCTTAAATGCCTGTGGGCTATTGTTGCTGTTGTGTATAGCGCTGGCGTCATGTGGCGGGCATGCGGGGAGTAACACAGGCAATACAGGCAGCGCAGCCGATAAGGCATATACACTTTCCGGGCAATGGTACAGGCACTATACGGGTACTATAGCAGGCAAGCCTGTGCACCTGAACCTGACCTATTATAGCCAGCAATTGAGGGGTACTTATTACTATGGAAACAGTGGCCTGCCTATAGGTTTGTACAATGGCGAGGACACCACAAAGAGCGACACCAGCCAGTACATAACAGAAGATGCCGAAACAGAAAGGAATGATAATAATGACTACACCAATAACGCGCACTGGGTGGTGACCTTTGCGGGCAAGGGTATAACTGGTAAGTGGGTGAGCAGGGATGGCAAGAAGATGTACGACATCAACCTGAAAGAAGACTACCCGGCGGGGACGTATCAGTTTGATATTGCCATAGCAGATAGCAGCGCCGGTATGGGCATAGCTACTGCCGTTACTTCGTACCAGGTAAGTATGCCGGGGGTGGAAATGAACAAGGACGACAAGTACTTCCTGGATACGGTGCTGATACGCGACCTGGGATGTGAGCCATCAGCAAGCAATGATTTTGTGGCGTGTATGCACCAGAGGAATGGTGACTACCTACAGGCGGTTTTTGGGGATGCAGACACCACAGACCATGACCCTGCCGACACCACAGATCATGATGCTGCGGATAGCCTACAAAACCATAACGAGTCATCGCAGAATAGCTGGGTAATGTATAATGAGCACGGCCTCGTGGTATTTGAATCGCTGGGGTATTTGTACATGGGTGGTGCGCATGGTATGTATGGCAGCACCTATACCTGCGCCGATGTGCAGGGCAGGCGGGTATGGAAGCTGGGGGACATTATGAAGGTGGATACGGTGAAGCTGATGGCCCTTATAGAGCTGGAAGCAAGGCGGCAATACAAGATCAAAAAAGGAGAGAAACTGGGCAGTCAACTGTTGGTGGATACGATACCGGTGACGGATAATATCTACTTTACCGAAAGCGGTATCACGTTCAACTACGGCATATACGAGATCGCCAGCTATGCTGATGGGCAGTCATCGTTCTATATCCCATTCTCAAAGTTGATGGATATGCTGCGGCCGGATTTTAAGAAGCGGATGGGGTTGTGAGGCCCATTATTCTTCAGGGGTGATACCTTTAAATAGTTTTGCAAGATCAAGAGCGAAGCCAGGTAGTACCGAAGATGTAAGAATATCCCCTTCCAGTAGAAACGTGGATTCGTGAAAAGTATTGTCAACGAGCGTATGCACTTTCACCCATTGATTCTGGGGGCTTACTACCCAGTATTCTTTTACCCCGGCCTCTTCATATACCTGGTGTTTCTTTTTCAGTTCTTTAGCGCTATTGCCGGGACTAAGCACTTCGACAACAATATCAGGCGCGCCAATGCACCCTTGAGTATCAAGTTTGGATACATCACAAATGACACAAACATCAGGTTGTAATACGGTTACTATTTCTTTGTCTTTTTTTGATTTGCGTGGTATGCGAACATCAAATGGCGCAGTGTACACTTCGCAGGAATGGCCTTCAAGAAAATTGCCGAGTTGGCGGTATATATAACCAGCGAGCTTTTGGTGTGCCCTGTTAGGAGAAGGGCTCATCCTGAATATTTTTCCTTTTATCAGTTCCACACGCTCTTCGAACTTCCAGGAGAAGTAATCGGCATAGGTGTAGCTTTTTGTAAGGTCGAGATCCGCGAATTGCATAGTGTAAAGTTAAGAAAAATTATTTTTTCGGGGCTAATAGTGAATAGACAACTGAGTCGAGGTATTGGCCTTCCCAGAAAAAGTTTTCTTTGAAATAGGCTTCGCGTACAAAGCCATTTCGCTCCAGGATCTTTAGCGATGCGCTGTTGAGTGGGCTGGCGATAGCTTCTACGGAGTGTAGTCCCATAGTGTTAAACCCATAGTGCAGCACGGCTCTCAGGGCTTCGCTCATCATACCTTGCCCGTAAAAATCAGGGTGCATCATATAGCCAACCTCGGCCCTGTCGTGTTCTTTGATGAGGCGGTGAAAACTGATATGCCCCATCAGTTTCGGATCATCTTTTAATGTCATTGCCCACGTCACCCCTTCATTGTCGGCTACCATCTTCCTCATTTTTTCAATAAACGCCAATGTATCTTCCATGTCCTTTGGCCTGGGCCTGCCAATGTATTTCATTACCTTGTCATCAGTGCGCATGGAAAATAGCTCTCTTGCGTCATCGTTAGTGAACTGTCTTAGTATTAACCGATCGGTGGTGAGTATGGGAAAGGGAGTGAAGTTTATGTTCAGCATGTTCAGTGTTTGTGGGTGCCAGCAGCGAATAAATTACAGAGTCTATGAAGCGCCCGTTGAAGTAATAGTTCTCTTTAAAGTGCGCTTCGCGTGTAAAGTTATTTCTTTCCAGCAATCGGATAGATGCAAGATTTTCTTTGTCCACATTTGCCTCGACTGAATGGAGTCCAATGGTTTTGAAACCGTAATCAAGGACCGCAGTTAATGCCTCCTGCATGATGCCATTGTGTTGGTGTGTAGGGTACAGGCCATAACCTACCTCGCCCCTGAAATGCTCTTTGATGAACCGGCGGTAACCGATGAGGCCAATGACCTGCGGGTCACCTTTGAGGGTGATGGCCCAGAGGATGCTTTTTTTACGTGCCAGCCCTGCACGTTGGTCTTGTATGTATTTGAGTATCTCGTCATAATTTTTTGCGGGTGCCTTGCCAGTATATTTCATCACTTCTTCGTTGGACCGCAGAAAATATATTTCGGGTATATCGCTGTCGTATACCTGCCGGAGTACAAGCCTCGGGGTAGATAGCACAGGGAACGGATCGAAGCAGAAATGAAGTGTCATCTTTCGTTTTTGATCGGTAAAATACTTGGAGCTGCGGGAGGGTCATATCAAAGATAAGCGTTTAAATAACAAATCATAATGTATAGTGCATAAAAGATGAGGGGTATATTCCTGATCATTTCAGAGATACTTAGCCTTTGTGGATATAGGCCAGCACATACATAGAATGAAAGCGGTAAAAAGTAGTATTTTCACACTCCTAAACAATACATTAATGAGGTTCAAGATCGTCTTATGTCTATTTATTGCCTTTGCTCCCCTATTGGTAAAGGCGCAGGGTTGTATCACCATATTCTCCGAAGACGGCGACCGCTTTTTTCTGGTGCTGAATGGCGAGCGGCAAAATCCGGAGGCGCAAGTAAATGTGCGTGTGGATGGCCTGACCAATGACAGCTACAACGTAAAAATAATTTTTGAAGACAAGACGAAGTCGGAGCTGAGCGAGATAGTACCTGTAAAAAATGCCGAAGGCCGGTTTGGCGAAATGACTTACAAGATAAAGAAATTCAAAGACGGCCAGCTGAAGATCCGCTACTGTGGTACCACACCAGTACCTGCAAATTATACTGCGCCTACAAACGTGTATTCTATGCACTACGTGCAGCCTGTAACGGTGTCGAATGTAGTGATGAGTGCAGCGCCCAACGTAGGTAATGGCGGGGTGTCATTCACGCCAGCCGGAGGCTCGGTGGGTATAACCCCGGTGCAAAATAGCGCTACTATGGAAACTACCACCACCACTCGTAGCCAGGGTGGTACTGTGGGCATACGGCCCATAAGAGCTACTACGGCCTGCCAAACCCCTATGGACCACAACACCTTTTCCTCGGCAAAGACTACGGTGGCCAATGCGGGCTACGAAGACACCAAGCTATCTGCAGCCGAAAATATACTGACGGCAAACTGTATGAACACAGACCAGGTAGTGGCTATGTGCAAGTTGTTTGGTTTTGAAGAGACCAGGCTGA
>CAIVKT010000423.1 GCA_903906615.1 uncultured Bacteroidota bacterium
CACTGGCGCAGTCTGTAGCATAGCCATTGAGCGTAGCCGACTCGTGCCTTACCAATCTGGCCGGTTTGCAACCGGCGTAAGCAGACCAAAAACCACTTCTCGCCGATGTTGGTGTCCCACCAACATCCTCGCGTAGATGACGCAATGCGAGATCAGCAATAAATAAGGCCGGTTTGCGTCCCTGTAGAGCTTCGAAACACACAATAAAATTAGTCTTACCTAATAAATAAATTTTGTCTTGGCATAAAAATACCTAATTTTGCGATGATAAAGTTTGCGGAGAGTTAATGGTTAATGATTGCCAATACAAACTTCCTAACATACCTTTGCCCGCCCATATAGCTATGCAAAAAAATTACACTACATTACAAAAGAGGTTTTACCTCGTATTGCTGCTGATAGCAATGGCAACGGTCCCTGCTATCGCACAATACAACCAGGACAGCCTGCAACAGGCCGAAGAGCCTGCTGCGGCAACCGGCGACAGTGCCGCTCATACCCCACGTTTTAATATCCATGCGCAGGCCACCTACATATACCAATACCAACCCGCATTTCACTCCCCTTATAGCGGTCAAAACAGCCTGAAGGGTGCGGAAGACAAGGAGAACTCCATCACTTCTACCCTTTATTTAGGTGTGCGGCTATGGAAAGGGGCAGAGATTTACATCAACCCCGAGGTTGCGGGCGGCAGTGGCCTCAGCGGCGCATTCGGCCTGGCAGCATCTACCAATGGCGAGACATTCCGCGTAGGCGATCCATCTCCCACCCTGTACCTCGCAAGGGGGTATTTTACACAAACCTTTCAAATAGGCAAAGCAGGCACCACCAATATACCCGAGGCGTATAACGAGCTGGGCGGTGGCAAACCTGATAATTACCTGAAATTCTACATAGGCAAAATGGCGTTGAGCGATATATTTGACAACAACGCCTATGCCGCATCGCCACGCACACAGTTCATGAACTGGTGCCTGATGAACAATGGCGCATGGGACTATGCCGCCAACCTGCGTGGCTATACCTACGCCTTTGCCGCAGTACTGCAACAGGGCAATATGGCCTACAAAGCAGCCCTCGCTACCCTGCCCGTCACCGCCAATGGCAGCGACCTCAACACCGACCTCACCCAGGAATACGCTATCAATGCCGAGATAGACCGCACCATCAAGATACACAAGCGCACCGGCAACATTCGCCTGTTGGGCTATATGAATGATGGCCACATGGGCAATTATACCGAGGCTTTGCAACAAGCAGGCACAGGCGGCATCCCCAATGTCATTAGTACACGCGAGTATGGCCGCACCAAAACAGGTATCGGCCTCAGTGCCGATCAGCAGGTCAATGACTTCATGGGGGCCTTCCTCCGCGCCGGGTGGAATGATGGCAAGAACGAAACATGGGCTTTTACCGAGGCCGACCGCGAAATATCTGCCGGCATTTCCCTTACAGGCGATAAATGGAACCGCAAAAGCGATAACCTGGCCCTCGCCATAGATGTGAACGGCCTCTCCAAAAGCCACAGGGATTACCTCGCAGCAGGCGGCCTCGGCTTCCAATTGGGCGATGGCGCGCTCAACTACGCCAACGAATCGGCGTTGGAACTATACTACACCTACAAGCCCAACCAGGCCAATGGCCTATGGCTCACCGCCGATTACCAGTTCGTCCTCAACCCCGGTTACAATGCCGACCGTGGCCCGGTAAACGTATTTTCTTTCAGATTGCATATTGAGTTGTAATTTATTGATTTTCAATAAATTGAAATACTTTATCAAAATAATCAGATCACGCATAACTAACATTTAGAGTACACCAGTTGCCATGGCCTTCAGGCCGTGGTTTAGAAAGAAGCTATGCTGGCTTTAGCCGAAATTCTCGCGATGTACTTTTAATGCTCAATCGGCATCACACAAAATCACCCCGTCAAATAGCTATCCATGTGTTGATTCTGTGACAAACACAAAAAAGCCCACGGCGGGTACCGTGGGCTAATACTAATGATCTGATTGCTATTGTTATGCTGCCGGTTCCGGCCTCGGCCCTGCGGCATCACCACCACCTTCAGGGCGCGGGCCGCGGTTGGGTCGGTTACGGTTGTTCCGGTTCGGGCGGTTGCCTTGCGGGCGGTCACCCTGTGGCCTGTCTCCCTGCGGGCGATTTCCACCTTCCTGCGGGGCAGCGCTTTGTGCCGCATCACCCTGTGGCTTTTCTCCCTGCGGGCGGTCTGGCCTTGGGGGGCGGTCTCCCTGCGGGCGGTCATTGCGCTGCGGGCGTGGGCCATTATTCTGCCGTTGCGGGCGGTTGCCTTGCTGCTGCTGTGGCCTTGGTGTAGCGGCCTGCCCGTCTGCCGGGTTTGCGCTTACTGCGCCGTCTGCAGCCTGCGGCTGGCCAGGATTAACATTGGGGTTCGGCCTGTTATTTTGCTTCCTGTTATTATTCTGTTGTGGCCTGTTACCTTGTTGATTACCAGGCTGTTGTCCTGGTTTATTTTCGCGGGGCGGGCGTGGGCCGTTCTGCCCCTGCTGTGGCTTGCCATCCTGCGGTTTCCGCTCCTGGTTAGGACGATTACCGCCTTGTTGGTTAGCGCGTGTATCCGGGGCCTTTCCACTACCGCCTGACTTCTTCTTCTTGTTGCCCTTTTCAAGTGCCTTGAGGGTTATCTGGCCTACGTCATTCACAAAGCCCATATCGGCAATAATGCCGGCCTTGCTGTCGCGGGTCTCCAGCTCTATCGGGTGCAGCTCGTCGGCCTTCTGGCCTGCCTTGTTCAGCTTCTGTATCTCCTTTACCCGTTCTATAGAAAGGGGATATTGCTTGTTGTTATCCGAATAGCTATACCACATCACATTTTTGAAGATGTCTTTCTTCTGCAAATGCGCTATACCCTTCACGGTTTCTATATGCTCGGCATGGTCGGGGAAAACCGACAGCGCATCCATATAGGTATCTAATTCGTAATTGAGGCAACACTTCAGCCTGCCGCACTGGCCGGAGAGTTTGGTCTGGTTGATGGAGAGGTTCTGGTAGCGGGCAGCAGTGGTATTTACCGACTTGAAATCCGTAAGCCAGGTGCTGCAACACAGTTCGCGGCCGCAGGAGCCTATGCCGCCTACCTTGCCGCTTTCCTGCCGCGCGCCTATCTGCTTCATCTCCACCTTCATCTTAAAATCAGTTGCGAAGACGCGTATAAGCTCCCTGAAATCAACACGTTGATCAGCAGTATAGAAGAAAGTGCCTTTCTTGCTGTCGGCCTGTATCTCTACCTCGCACAGCTTCATATCCAGGTTCAGGGTCTTGGCTATCGCACGGGAGCGGATGAGCATTTCGGGCTCGCGCTCCTTCTGCCTGATGCGCATATCTATCTCCTCATCGGTGGCAGGGTGCAGCACACGCTTGGTCACATCGGCATCCCTTACGCCATACTTTTTAAGCTGTAGCTTCACCAGTTCACCGGTGAGGCTCACCTGCCCTACATCATAACCCCCCACACCTTCAACGGCGAACCAGTCACCTTTTTCCAGTATGTAATGAGTATTGTTTCGGAAGAATTCTTTACGGCTGCCTTTATTAAAAGACACTTCGATCACCGCATACGGTTTTGCATTGTCATGGAGAGGTAGCGCATTCAGCCAGTCATATACATTAAGACGATTACAACCACCTGTGCTACAGCCTCCATTACCCTTGCAACCGGAGGGCGCCCCATTGGCACCCGAACCGCAATTGCCACATCCCATCTATAATATGTTTATATCGAGCAAGCCCGCAAAAACTTTATCTTTAAAATATATAACTAACACCAACGATCGTTGTTATCACACGCACAGTTATTTGCAGAACACTTGCCAATTGTTAAAAAATAATTACCAACTACAAACCTACAAAAAATATTTGAAGGATAGCAGTATGGTAATTATAAAACATATCAAAGTGAAGAAGCATCATTTCGCCTTATCGGCCTTATTATTCATCCTATTCCCTTTCCTGTGCGCGATGTTCCGCTTCAGCGGGCATCGCGTACTACAGATAACAGGCGATTTGCAATCGCCGGCTCGCGCAGAGGAGGCAACACCATCACCGCTCCACCACCACCCTTACCGTTTGTTGCGTACCTCCATCATCTGCTTTATACACCCCCATATACACACCAGCCGCCAGCGCGGCAGGCAGCCGCACATCTGTAGCGCCGCTTGCCAACTTATACGCTGCCACCTGCTGCCCTATCATATTATACACTACAAGGCTCCCTGCCTCGGGTGCTTGTATAGTTATATTTCCACTCGTGGGATTGGGTGATAATAATAAGCCCTCTCCTTTCTTTGTTAGCTTGCGGGATGACAAACTCTCCGATGGCACACTTGGTACTATCTTCCTCACCCTTTGTGCTGTGCCATCAGCAATATAAATACTGCCATCAGCGCCCACTTTTATACCTGCAGTCTGCTCAAAAGATCCTGCTGTTGCTGGGCCGCCATCACCAAAATCAGCACTTGTACCACCTCCGGATATAGTGCTTATAATACCGGCGGTATCTACTTTTCTAATCCATAAACCATCACTGATGTATATATTTCCTGCGTGGTCAGTCGCTACTCCGGCCGGATAAGAAAGGCTTGCAGCAGTAGCCGCGCCGCCATCCCCGGCATGGGCCAGTGTACCTGTGCCTGCTATAGTAGTAATCATACCAAATGTATCTATTTTCCGTACCCGATAATTTAGATAGTCCCCTACGTACACGTTACCAGTATCATCTACGGCCAAGCCTCTAGGAAAATTTAATTGAGCGGAAGTAGCCGCTATGCTATCTCCATTATATCCGGCCACCCCTGTGCCCGCAAACGTGCTGATAGTACCTGTAGCATCTATTTTTCTGATGGTGTATTTATTTGGCTCAGAAAAATAAATATTGCCTCTGCCATCCACAACTACATCATATGGCGTGCCAATACCGGCCGCAGTGGCCGGGCCACCGTCCCCGCCATATACCCTTCCATAACCGGCTATGGTTGTGATAATACCTGCGGTATCTACTTTCCTGATCCTATTGCTGTCTTCCGCCGCAATATATAAGTTGCCTATAGCATCAAATGCCACGCCTATAGAGCCACCTACTTCAGCCGCTGTGGCAGGGCCTCCATCACCGGTTTCAGCAGCAAGGCCATTGCCCGCTGCTGCGTTAATGATACCTGCACTGTTCACTTTTCTAACCCGGTCGGCGCCATAATCTGCAATAAACAGGTTGCCTGCTGCATCTATCGCTAACCCTATAGGGGTCCATAAATTAGAGTTTGTCGCAGGTCCTCCATCACCTACAAATGTACCTCCGGTTGATCCAGCTACTGTGATGATGGTTTGTGCTTTTATGTTGTGGTTGATCAATAATGATATGATCAACAGGAATATGCCCTGTTTCATAGTTGTTTGCTTGAAAGAATGAATGAAGAAATGATATGAAATAGATAAGTACCTCTGGTATTCCACAGGTACTTATCTAAGGCAATTATTGTTTTACAAAAAGCTTGTTATACGCACGCTTATCGTTATCGTACAAGTTGATCACATAGCTGCCGGGGGCAAGCGCCTGTAGGTCTATTGATTGTGTACCAGCTTTTATACAGCCATTAATGAGGGTACGCCCCATCATATCTATGATCTCGTAGCGCGCTCCATCGGCTATTGGGTTGTCTACAGTCAGTTGACTTTCAGCCGGGTTTGGGTATACATTCCACTCCTTTACGGTTGTGTTTGCCACAGCCGTAGTATTGCCCGGCCTGAAGGCATAGCTATAGCCGGTAGACTTATAATATACCGTTGAGTAATCAGGCGTATTATCAAATATTGACCAGGCTACAAATGTCTGGTCTGATGGAAAATTACCC
>CAIVKT010000424.1 GCA_903906615.1 uncultured Bacteroidota bacterium
ATCTACCTGTACCATTCCCCGCAATAGTATGTATTATGCCCAAAGTATCAATCTTTCTGATACGTTGCCCTGAATAAGTAGCAATATACAAATTACCTATAGCATCAATAGCAAGATCATAAACTTTAAAATTAGCGATAGTAGCCGGTATCTCATCGCCATTATACGTAGCAATGCCGGTGCCGCCAATTGTATCTACATGATAGGTTACAGTATCTACTCTTAGTATCCGCAAGTTAATACCCAGATATAGATACCCACGCTGATCAACGCACATGCCCTGAAAACCAAGGCCAGTTACTACTGTGCTGATAATACCTGCCGTATTTATTTTCCGCACATCACCTCCATTCTCTCCAATAAATAAGTTACCGTATCCATCTACACAAATGTCTAATGGAGCTAATGTGGCTGCCGATGCAGGTCCGCCATCACCAGTTGAACTGGCAGTACCATTACCCGCTACAGTATGTATTATACCTGTGCTAACGTCTACTTTTCTTACCCTATAATTATTTACATCTGCTATATAAATATTGCCTGCTGCATCAACATCAAAAAATGAATTCTTCATTGCTGCTACTGTAGCTGGTACACCTTCACCACTATAGCCATATACACCATTACCTGCTACAGTAGTAATAATGCCTGCGGGCGTAATCTTACGTATTCGTGGAGCTCCGGCTTCTTCTGCGAAATAATAATTACCAAATGCATCAAACGCACCTCCGAATGTCTGGGGTGTATGAGCTGCCGTTGCAGGGCCTCCATCTCCACTAAAAACGTTACTCCCATTGCCTGCGATAGTTGTTATAATCTGGGCATGAATATTATTACATACTCCAATGATTAATAAGGAAGAAAATATTATTATATACCTCATCTGTGATTTATAATTACACCACATAAACTACATTATTACCGTTAGCATCAGGATAGAACCATAAGGCTCGTGAAGGGTAACCACCTGGAGGTACTGGTATTCCTCCAGAGAGTGTTCCCATTGGTATATCAGGCACAACAAGTTCATTGGCCCATAATGCTCCTGTGCCGCTTGGTATGTTAGCCCCACCAAGGCCAACACCATACATGCCTGTATAAGCAAATCCATTATCATTATTATTAGCACCACCCAATATAGCCGAGCAACTGCCAGTAAGACTATTGCTGTCACCACCAAGTATAGCAGTATTGTATGCGCCGGGTGCTATATAATTGTTATGACCGCCGCCTATTGTGGCGAATACGGTATCATTTAATACATCAGTATCTATACAATTGAGCTGGCCACCAACTATTACACTATACAAAGGTTCGTTTGTGCCGGGTGTAGGGTTACTGATTGTATTATTATCGCCACCGCCCAATACATTGTATTGTCCCTGTGGTATACAGTTTAAGCAGCCGCCTCCTATAGCATTGAAACTGCCATTTATGTAATTCTGAGCCCCTCCGCCAATAAAAGAAAAATTATATTCGGCTATTAAATTGTTTAGCCCGGAGAAGATACCGTTATACCGGCCTTCGTCAAAGCCTGTAATACAATGGCCGGCCCCCCCATGTTGTCCGTAGTGTTTCAAAAAATAAGTTGATGGGCGTAATCTCTTGATTACGTCCTTGCCGGTAGCCAGTCTCCCGACTGGCGTATGAGTGCTGCAATGAGCCGGCACATTTGTATTCTTGCATATGCTGTACTTTACCATAAACAATGTATATCACACTAAAGTTAATGAATTATTTATTAGCATAACAACTTTTCCTGAATTTAAATGTACCAATCAGACAAAACTAATTTGCCGGGTATATTTTTAATGATCGCTTTTGCGCTGCTGTATATATATTCTTCCGGCAATTTCCATCCATCCTGAACGTACGGGGTTCTCGTGTATATAATTGAGCTTCTGATTGAAAAATTTGAGCGAGTAGATGGATTCAGGATGGTTTTCGTGTGTCCACATCTGGTTATTACTGCTGCGCTGGTTCTGATCGGCATTCCATTCAAACCTATGGAGCATCCACTCCCGCCTGCTTTCGGGTTCTTTCTTTATAGTTTCAATTATCTGTGTGGAAGTGAATTTTTTTAAATCTCGTATAGTATCAGATAAAGTACCATTTGCACTTTTTACGATCATGTGCAGATGATTGGTCATGATCACATAGCCATACAGTTGCAGCGCTTTGTTTTTGATGCAGAAGTCAAGACTGTCTATAACTATATCGCGATACACTTTGCGAGTAAAAACATCTACCCAATCTACTATGGTTGGGGTTATAAAGTGGGCTGCATATTGGTCGCGTATCTGGTATCCTCCGCTCATTTTTAGTTGATTTGTGGATACTAAAATAATATGGTTCCGATAATACAGGCAAATTATTTTCCTTCGATACTCACACGCCAGTCGGGAGACTGGGCAATGTTCCGCACGGCATCGGGTAGTACAGATAGCCTCAGCTTCATCAGCATAAACAATATTGTTCGCACGGAGTAACGGCAAAAATTTACTTTAACGTATTGTTTTCCCTACACGTTTTTAATATATCAGGCTTTTCGTGTAGGTTTGTAAAAAACAGCGCATGGCACAGGCATTAGATAATGAGATACAAAAGTATTTGCCATTATTGGGGGATTCAGAAAAAAAATCGCTGTTAAGCGTTATTAAATCATTTCTAAACCTTAGAAATGAGGTATCCGGTACGATAAGCATTGCAGACTATAATAAAGAATTAGAAGCTGCAGAAGCTGAATTTGAGAAAGGTGATTACATTAGCCATGAGGAAATGATAAAGAAGATAAAGCAATGGTGAAAGCCGCCTATACAATAGTATGGACAAAGCGCGCCCAGATACACACCAGGCAGGCATATGAGCATATTTGTGCTGACTCTCCCAAAAATGCGTTTAAAGTTCTTGAAGACATTCTTGCATTGATAACAAAAGCTGGCAATGATCCCACAATATATGCCCCTGATAAGTATAAAATAAATAATGATGGCACGTATCGTGCTTTTACAAAGCATCGTTATCGTGTATCTTACCGTATAAGCAATGATATACTCAGGGTACTCTCGGTTCGTCATACCAGCAGAAAACCGAAGGTGTACTAATCTTGAGGTATTTTTATTGCACTATTCAAAAACTCCTCAATCTCCCATTATCCCCTACTTTTGCACAAACCAACAGCATGAGCTTACAAGACAAACTATCTAAAATGAAGAACGACAAAGCAGAAAAGAACTTGAAGGAAGGGCAGGATTTCCTGGCGGAGAATAAGAAGAAGGCGGGCGTAACAGAACTGCCCAGCGGCCTGCAATACGAGATCATAACAGAAGGCACGGGCGCAAAGCCATCCGCCCGCAACACGGTTACCTGCCACTACCACGGCACACTGATCAACGGAACTATATTCGATAGCTCGGTGCAGCGCGGCAGGCCGGCCAGCTTCCCCCTCAGCCAGGTGATCAAGGGCTGGACGGAGGGTGTGCAACTGATGCCGCAGGGCAGTAAGTGGCGCTTCTTCATACCACCAAGCCTCGGCTACGGCGACCGCCAGGTAGGCCCAACAATTGGCCCCAACAGCACACTGATATTTGAAGTGGAGCTGATAGATATTGACTAAACGAAAAGCCCTGCGAAGCGGGGCTTTTCTATCGGTGTTATGTGGGCAAATCCCCCTTGCCCCTCCCGCTAAAAAATCGGGACTACGCTGTCGGCACACCCGCAGGGCCTACGCTAAAGGGGGAATTCCCTGCGGGAGCAGGCATGTATAGCACACAAAATCACCTGTAAAGTTCATGTAGAATTGAACTAAAACACCTTTAACTTTACACTAACGTGTTTTAACACTTTTCTAATATTATCAGGCTATATTTTTGAGGTACTTATTGCATAATTAAAAACAAATCGGAACAGCTATGAAATTCAAATCATTCTCTGTCATTGCTACAGCAGCACTGACATCTGTACTGACACTTTACGCAGTATCGTATTTTCAGCCCAAACCCCATTTTACTGCGGCCAGCACGCCTATCAGCTCTCGCGGCAGCCTTACGGCCTACGACGACAACAATGCTACAGCACCCATGGGCGCTGTGAATTTTGAAAGCGCGGCAGCATCTGCCATCAAGGCAGTGGTGCATGTAAAAACGGCCACAGGCGCGCGCTTGGTCACCGACAGGGGCATGGGCGATATGTTCAGCCAACTCTTTGGCCCACGGCAGTATATATTGCCATCACAAACGGGGTCCGGCTCGGGTGTGGTGATCTCTGCCGATGGCTACATCGTAACCAATAACCACGTGGTGGCCGATGCCTCCGAAGTGACCGTAACCTTTAACGACCGCTACACCACCAAGGCCAAAGTAGTAGCTACCGACCCCGCCACGGATATAGCCGTGCTGAAGGTGGATGGCGAAAAGAACATACCCTATATGGACTTTGCCAACTCTGATGATGTGAAGATAGGCCAGTGGGTGCTGGCAGTAGGCTACCCGCTGAACCTGGACGCAACCGTAACTGCAGGCATAGTGAGCGCCAAAGGCCGCTCGCTGGGTGTGAACAAAGCACAATCGCTCTCGGCCATTGAATCGTTCATACAGACAGATGCGGCAGTAAACCCAGGTAACAGTGGCGGCGCATTAGTGAACACTGCCGGCCAACTGATAGGCATCAACTCGGCCATAGCATCACCCACAGGGTCTTATGCGGGCTACTCTTACGCCATACCTGCCAACATAGTGCGCAAGGCAGTGAACGACCTGATGAAGTACGGCGCAGTGCAGCGCGCCTATATGGGCATACAGTATGTAGACGGATCGAACGTATCGCAGGAAGAAAGCGCCAGCCTGGGCTTAGACAAAACAGACGGCGTATATGTAGTGAGCGTGGTGGCCGGCAGCGGCGCGGCCAAGGCAGGCATAAAGAAGGGCGACTTCATAACCCAGATAAATGGTGTGACCGTGAACTCGCAGCCAGAACTGCAAGGCCAGATAGCCCGCTACCAGCCCGGCGACAATGTGAACATCGTATATAGCCGCGAAGGAAAAACATACAATGCTAATATACAACTCACTAACCTGAACGGCACTACAGACATACTGAAAACCGAAAGCAGCGCGAAGCTGCTGGGGGCTACCTTCCGCCCCATTAATGACCAGGAGAAACGGAGCTACAGCATACAGTATGGACTGGTAGTGACCAATGAAGGCAGCGGCACACTGGCGCAGAAGACACCAATAAAAAAAGGCTTTGTGATCACCAGCATCAATGATGCTGCCATAAGCACGGTGAATGACCTGCAACAGGCGCTGGCCAGCAACAAGGAGCTACAGATAGCAGGTTTTTATCCCGGCTATCCCGGTATACACTACTACTCGCTGATCAACCCTGCGGGCGGAGCGGAGTAATGTGAAAATGAGCCAATGTGACAATATGAAAATAATGTCAATTAGCTAATTTGCCAATGCGCCTATAATTATGAAGGCCAAAAGTGTTTGAACACTTTTGGCCTTCATAAATATTACAACCAATTACCCAATTAACCCTTTAACTAACCAATGCTTCTGCGAAGAATTTATGGAAGTATGGTAATGTTTCAATGCCTTTGTAGTAGTTGAATACATCGTACTTCTCATCGGGAGAATGGATGTTGTCGTTGTCGAGGCCGAAACCGAGGAGCACGGTTTTAAGGCCGAGTGTTTTCTCGAAGAGGGCTACGATAGGTATGCTGCCGCCGCCACGTGTAGGTATGGGGTCCTTTCCAAAGGTGGTTTGTATGGCTTTTGCAGCTGCTTTGTATGCCACAGAATCGGTAGGCGTAACGACTGCCTCGCCGCCATGATGGGCTGTCACTTTTACAGTCACATAGTCGGGCGCTATGCTTTCAAAATGCTTTTTGAAGAGGTCGGATATTTCGCCCGATACCTGGTTGGGCACGAGGCGCATAGATATTTTGGCGTTTGCCTTTGACGGAAGTACGGTCTTCGCACCTTCGCCTATGTAGCCGCCCCATATGCCGTTCACCTCCAGTGTAGGGCGAATGCCGGTACGCTCCAGCGTGGTGTAGCCTTTCTCGCCCCACTCGCTTTTCACGCCCAGTTCCTTCTTGTATTCACCCAAATCGAAAGGGGCTGAGTTGATAGCTTTGCGCTCGGCATCGGTAAGCTCCTGTACCTTATCGTAGAAGCCGGGTATGGTGATGTGGTTGTTCTCGTCGTGCAGGCTGGCGATCATCTGGCAGAGGATGGTGGCTGGGTTTGCTACCGCACCGCCGTACACGCCGCTGTGCAGGTCGCGGTTAGGGCCTGTTACTTCTACCTCCATATAGGCAAGGCCACGCAAGCCGCTTTCTATAGATGGATGCTCCATGCTGATCATAGAAGTATCTGATACCAGGACGATGTCGGCCTTCAATTTTTGTTTGTTGTCTTCCAGGAATTTGCCGAGGTTGCTGGAGCCAACTTCTTCCTCGCCCTCTATCATGATCTTCACATTGCAGGGCAGCGTATTGGTCTTGGCCATTACTTCCAGCGCCTTTATGTGCATGAACATCTGGCCTTTGTCGTCGCAGGCGCCACGGGCATATATCTTGCCATCGCGGATCTGGGGGTCGAAGGGGCCGCTTGTCCATAGGTTGATGGGGTCGGCAGGCTGCACATCGTAGTGGCCGTAGACCAATACTGTGGGCAGCTTTGGGTCTATGATCTTTTCGCCATAGACAATAGGATGGCCCGCAGTGGGGCATATCTCTGCGCTATCGCAGCCGGCTTTGAGCATATGCTCTTTCACAGCATCTGCGCATTTAGCTACATCGCCTTTATACTTACTGTCGGCACTTACTGATGGTATGCGCAGGAGGCCCAACAGTTCTTCGAGAAAACGGTCTTTATGTTCATTCTGATAATCTTTCCAGGCTTGCATTGTTTGTGTTTTAGGGGTCAAATGTAAGTGTTAGGGAGTAGAAAGTCTATAGTAGAAAGTAGAAAGTATGCGAGTGGTTGGTAGTTAGTAGGGGCTTTTATAAAGTAATAAATATGGGCAACACTATTTGCATAGAATTATTTTTTAACTTTAACATCTCAAACGCACCCATTAATGAAAAAGCCATACCTCTTGTTGCTCCTTGCCATTATGTGTATCAGCGAATATACCATGGCACAACAGTTGCATTGTGGCCAAAGCGAAGCACGCCTGCGCCTGGTGAAAACGCATCCCGAGATACTACAAACAGAAGCTGATTTTAATGCGCAGGTACGGCAAGGCATAAAACGGATGGATCTGGGTAAGGTGGCACGCACAACTATGGATACAGCAGCCGGCGACCTTTGGTATGATATACCGGTAGTGGTGCACATAGTACATGATTACGGATCGGAAGACATTCCTGGTACTGCCATATACAATAATGTGGCGCGGTGGAATGAATCACTGGCAGGTGGTAATGCGGGAGATACACTTTTTACCCGTACTTACACGCCTAATTTTCTGCCCTACGTTGGTAACCCGCACATCAGGCTGCACCTGGCTACTATAGACCCAAACGGCCATACCACAAAAGGCATAACACGTCACAGATCTTACCTAACCTACAACGGTGGCGAGCAGGCTAAGTATGACGACTGGCCTCAGTCGCAATACCTGAATATATGGTTTGTATTCGATTTTGCCAATGTTGGCGGTCTTGATTCATCATTTGCACACCTGCCTACAGAAG
>CAIVKT010000425.1 GCA_903906615.1 uncultured Bacteroidota bacterium
CGCCGCTCACCCTGCGCAGGTCGTGGTGCTCTGTCACCCACCACGTATTAAAGTTCCTGTCTGCAAACTGCACGATAACCGATGGTATAATGGGCCAGCGTTCCTTTACGGCAATGTACCATTCCACTTCGTTGCCTGTTCGTACTATATGCTGGTCTACCTCATTGAATAATTGCAGGTTGAAGAGTCTTAGCTTGTTTTGCTCCTGTAATAGAGATAAGGAATCCGTGAGCACAGCTTCGTTGTTCACAGTATCCGTTACTTCCTGCAGCGAATTATTAATGGTCTGCCCCTCGTATATGCTGATCTCACGCAGTATCACAGACCTGCGGGTGATGGTGTTTCCAGTTATGATGATCTTACCGATGGTTACCTGCTTCGCACTACTATTTTCCTGGCTGTAAGCGCAGGGGTAAATAAAAAGTAAGAGTATCGCCAGCAGGTATCTCATATAAAAACCTTTGCAAGATACTATACATAGCAGGATAAGAAAATAAAATCGGCGGCTAAGGATTATACTCGCCAACCGACATGATGATGCTATCCGTACTTTCTTTATATGCAGTGAATGGATAACCTCCTTGCACGTATGGGGACGGTGTGAGGCCGCCATGATAGCCTGTTGCCCGGAAATAATAAATACCAACGGTAAGATGTGTAAAAACAGCCACGGGCTTGCCATTAATGATACTAACGCTATCTGAATCGTCATAAATACCATTGGCAGGTGCATTCACTGCACCGTATTTGATGTATACCATGCCGGTGTCAATAAAATAACCTTCATGTTCAGGCGTTATTTGTATCGTTTCGTTACCACCCTTACCGCCACCGGTAATGGTGGGATTGCTATGTTTGTGGCAGCCTTCAATGACAAAGGCTAATACAATCATAAACAGAAGGCGTGTAGCTGTTTTCATAATATCAAAAATAGACATTTACCCACAAACGAAACACCAAATCCAAATAAACCAAACCCCATTCGCGGTACGGCGGGCTTGCCCCTGTCCACCTCGCGCCATTCACCAAACGCAATCAAATAATACCGCAAAACAGGGCATTGAGCCATCGAGCAATTAGGTCATTGAGCAATTATTCCACAAAAATCATTAATTTCATAGTTCAGACAAAATATAACCATGCGGCGCGCTATATTATTCATCACACTTACTGTGTTTGCTGTTGTACTGTTCAACAGCGCCTGCACGCACAAGCCACAGGTGCAGCCTGTAGTCGTTACCGCAGGCTATCCTGATTCTGTGGCGAAGATACTCATCAACCAATGCGCTACTGCGGGCTGCCACAACCAGGCCAGCTACCAGCTTGCTGCCGGCCTGCTGCTGGATAGCTACGACCACCTGATGAGCGGCAGCAACTTTGGTGCAGAGGTGGTGGCCTACAGCACCCAATACAGCAGGCTGCTGGCTTACTGCAATAAGTACGATACATCAGATGCGACGGTCACCGATCCCGGACACATCACCACCTACCCAACTTTACAGCAATACAACACCATTAAAAACTGGATAGCAAAAGGCGCTCCTGATGCTAATGGTACCATACCCTTTGCCGCTAATCCCGCTACCAGGCAGAAGATATATCTCGCTTTAGGCTCTACCTGCAACCAGGTGGCTGTGATAGATGCGCAGAGCAAACTGGTGATGCGCTATATAACAGTCGGCAATGCGCAGAACCAGGTGCCGCACGATGTGGCCGTAAGCAGCGACGGCCTTTATGCTTATGTATCCATCTACGATGGCAACTGGCTACAGAAAATTGATACCCGTACAGATACCGTAGTAGGTACTGTTGACCTCAGCAGTCTTGTTCCTTCGGCTGCAGAAGGACAATGGAGCATCATCAACCTGTCTCCTATGGATACCGCATTAATGGTGAGCGGCTGGCTGCAGGCAGGTAATATTGCAACCGTAAATACTGGCAGCATGACCATCAACACCAGGCAATGTGCCGATGCGCAAAATGGCTTAGGTGGAGCTACCGGCTCATTTGAGCTTCCGCATGGTGTTGCCAGTAATGCCACCTTTGATACTTTTTTTGCAGCGCTGCAATACGGCAATGTGATCAATAAATTTCAATTTAAAAGCCCGCCCTATGTGAAGCAGATACCGGTGAAAGGAAGTGTTCCTAAGATCACTTCGCTGGATGTTACACAGCCAGGCCCACACCAGATACAGATGTCGCCCGATCATTCCCGCTATTTTGTTACCTGCCAATACACCAACGAAGTACGTGTAATGGACACCCATACAGACAAAGTACTTGATTCGATACCGGTGGGCATGTTCCCGCAGGAGATGGCCCTGTCTTTATCTAAAGGCTATCTGTTCGTAGTATGTCAAAACGACAACACCAATCCCACCGGCACCGGCTCAATATACGTCATCAACTACAGCACCATGGCTGTGGTGGGGGTCATGTATGGCGTACTCAGCAAGCCGCACGATGTGGCTGTAGATGAGCAGGACGGACTGGTATTCGTTTGCAGCACCAACCTTGATGCGCCTGTGCATCACCTCGGCTACTGCGGCGGCGCCGATGGCTGGTACACGGTCTATAACCTGAATACCCTGCAGCCTGCTGACAGCAAGATATACGAAGTGCTGGCTAATCCATATACGCTCTCTACAAGGTTCAAATAAGATCACTGAAAATCCATTATACTTCTCGCCGGGTAGATTTGTGCATTAATCCAATTTAATCATTGCGCATTTTTATGCGGTGAGCAGTATAATACCTGTTGCCCCGGCCTTTAGGCCGGGGTTAACAGAGAAAGCGAGTTGGCTTTAGTCGAATAGTTCGCGTGGGTGATCTTAATGCAAAACAACACATAGCCCTGAAGGGGCGTAATACCTCAGCCCGGGGTGTAGCCCCGGGTAATCGAAGTACAAGCACAAGCCCTGCAAGGGCGAAATATTATTGCGCCTGCGGTAATATCACTCACTTGCAATCCAATCATTTCTTTACTTACTTTTGTCCCACATGCTTACAGTATCCCTGCACGGAATAAACATACAAGCCCCGCACGGCTTATATCCCGAAGAGCACATCCTCGGGAATGCCTTTGTGATAGACGTAGACCTGTGGCTGCCCGACGTGCATCCATGGCCTTTTGCCGACTATACCATCATTAATCAAATTGTTGGCGATACCTTCCAGGTTCCCGGCCAGCTGTTAGAAACATTTGTAGCTAATATCCACACCGGCCTCAAAGAAGCGTTCCCTATTGCAGATAAGATACGGGTATGCATAAAAAAACTACATCCCCCTATGTCGGGAGATGTAGCCTATGCGCAAGTATGTTATGAAAACTGATCCTGGAATTTTTGATTTGGAATTTGGGATTTGAAACCTGGAATTTAAGCGAGTAGCTTTTCCAGCGCTGTATCATAAGCTTCTTTCCAGTCGCTTATATAGCCCCAGCTTTCATCGTCTACACATATTTCTTTGTTGGCAGTCACAGCGCCTATTTTAATGAATGGTGTGTCCTTCAGATCGGCCTCAAACAATGCTGCCAGGTCGGGGTTAATGCTCACCACTACACGGCTTTGTCCTTCGCCAAACAGTACCGCATCTTTACGTATGCCATTGCCGGTGTTCACGCTAAAGCCCAGGCCATTGGTCATACCGCTTTCCAGCAGGCAGGCAAATAAACCGCCCTCAGAAATATCGTGTGCCGATTTGATTAATTTAGAGCTGATGAGGCGTGCTACTGTCTGCTGCACTGCATACTCTTCTTCCAGCTCAAAGTGTGGCGCCGGGCTGTGTGTTACACCACACAGGTGGTGCAGGTACTCCGAACAGTTGATGTCGTTCCTGTTCTGGCCGATGAGGTAGATGCTGTCACCTGCATGTTTGAAGCTAAGCGACATTTTCTGGTCCAGGTTGTCTAATATGCCTACCATACCTATAGTGGGGGTAGGGTATACAGGGCCGTCTTCGCTTTGGTTGTAGAAGCTCACGTTACCGCCGGTTACGGGGGTGTCAAACTTCAGGCAGGCCGCGCCCATACCCTTTATGGCATTCACGAATTGATAGTACACTTCCGGGTTGTATGGGTTGCCAAAATTCAGGCAGTTGGTAATCGCAACAGGCAATCCACCGCTGCACACTATGTTGCGCGATGCCTCGCTCACGGCTATCATTGCGCCCTTGTAGGGGTCGGCAAATACATAGCGGCTGTTGCAGTCTGTGGTCATGGCTATGGCCTTTTCTGTGCCATGCACGCGCACTATTGCTGCGTCGCTGGGTTCGTTGGTATGCGTGTTGCCTGTACCCACCATGCTGTCGTACTGTTCGTATATCCAGCGCTTGGAGGCTATGTTGGGCAGTTGTATCAGCTCATAGGCCGTTGCTTTCAGGTCGGCAGGTATGGCAATGCTGTCCGGGTTGAATTTCTGAATTTCTTTCAGGTACTGTGGCTCGGTATACGTGCGCTCATATATAGGCGCGCCACCACCCAGCACCAGGCTTTCAGCAGGCACATCGGCCACCAGCTCGCCGTTCATGTAGTACTTCAGGTTCAGGTCTTTGGTCACTTCGCCTATCTGCACACAGTGTATGTCCCACTTGTCAAATATCGTTTGCACTTCGCTTTCGCGGCCTTTCTTTACTACTATCAGCATACGCTCCTGGCTTTCGCTCAGCAGCATTTCCCACGGCTTCATATTGGCCTGGCGTGTAGGCACTTTGTCCAGGTGTATGATCATGCCATGCTCGCCCTTGGCGCTCATTTCGCTGGTGCTGCAGGTAATGCCTGCCGCCCCCATATCCTGCATACCTATCAGTGCGCCGGTAGGTATCATTTCGAGGCAAGCCTCCAGTAATTTCTTCTCTTCAAACGGGTCGCCCACCTGCACCGATGGCAGCGACTCTGCGCTGTTCTCATTGATATCGGCCGATGCAAATGAAGCGCCGCCTATACCATCCTTGCCGGTAGATGCACCCACGATGAATACGGGATTGCCCGCGCCATGCGATGTGGCAGATACTGTTTGCCCTACCTTCACCACGCCCACGCTCATCGCATTCACCAGCGGATTGGTCTGGTAGCAGCTTTCATAATATACTTCACCGGCCACAGTAGGTACGCCAAAGCAGTTGCCGTAATGGCCTATGCCTTTTACCACGCCCTTGATGAGCCATTTTGTTTTGGGGTTATCTACCTTGCCGAAGCGCAGGGAGTTGAGCGAAGCTATCGGCCTTGCACCCATAGTAAAAATATCACGGTGTATGCCGCCCACGCCCGTGGCCGCACCCTGAAAGGGCTCAATGGCAGATGGGTGGTTGTGCGACTCTATTTTGAACACACAGCCCCAGCCATCACCTATATCTACCAGTCCGGCATTTTCTTCGCCGGCCTTTACCAGCAGCCTTGCGCCATCGCGGGGCAGGGTCTTCAGCCAGGTTATGGAGTTTTTGTAGCTGCAATGCTCGCTCCACATCACGGAGTACATGGCTACTTCAGTAAAATTGGGCGTACGGCCCAGTACCTGCTTTATTTTTTCAAATTCTTCTTCGCGAAGGCCCAGTTTCGTGGCCTGTTCGAGTGTTGCTAACATGCGGTAAAAGTAAGAAAATTTCGGGGAGGTTATATTTTACATTATTGATTGTTTTCTACATATACTGCTCTGCATTAAAATTTTCATTTAAATCGATATATTCGTACAATATTAAAGACTTACAAAAAACATTGTATGAAAAATCCCCTTTTACTGTTCATTTGCCTTTGCTTTTTTGCAAATGGCAATGTTCATGCACAAACTGGTATAATACGCACGATAGCAGGTACGGGCATTGCAGGCTACTCCGGCGATGGAGCCCCGGCCGTTGCGGCCACCCTCGACCATCCGGCTGGCGGGGTAATGGATGCCACCGGCAATTATTTTTTTGCTGAATATGGTAGTCATGTGATCAGGAAGATCACGCCATCAGGAATAATCTCTACTGTTGTTGGTACAGGCACTCCGGGATTTAGTGGCGATGGCGGTCCTGCTA
>CAIVKT010000426.1 GCA_903906615.1 uncultured Bacteroidota bacterium
CTGTTCACCCTGTAGTTAATGAGTGCCTGCACATCAGAGAATGAGGGATTGTACACGCCCTTGGTGGGCTGCGATTGCAGCAGGTATTGGTTCGTCTTTTCGCGTGCGCCTACCAGGTAGGTCAGCTTCTGGTTCTTGGTAGCGCCCTCCAGGTGCAGGCTGGCGCCCAGCAGGCTGGTTGTTACCGATCCTTCAAATTGTGTGGGGCGTTTATAGCTTACATCCAGCACGCTGCTCATCTTATCGCCATACTTGGCCTGGAAGCCACCCACCGAGAAGTTGACGTTCGATACCAGGTCGGGGTTCACAAAGCTAAGGCCCTCTTGCTGGCCTGTGCGCACCAGGAAGGGGCGGTATATTTCAAAGTCGTTCACATACACCAGGTTCTCATCGTAGCTGCCACCGCGCACACTGTATTGCGAGGTTAGTTCATCATGCGAGCCTACGGCCAGTTTTATAAGGCCTTCCACACCGCCATCAGGCCCGGGGTTCATATCCACCTTGCTGATGTCGAGGTACACACTGCCGGCCTCTGTGCGCTTGTGCTGGCTTTTTACGGTAAATTCTTTCAGCTCCACCACCTTCAGCGTCATATCTATAGTGCGGGTAACGCCCGCCGGTACCGATATGTTTTTGAACTGCGAGGTAAAGCCGGAGAAACCGTATATGATGGTGATGTTCTTATCGGCCTCTACCTCCAGCAGGTAGTAGCCCTTGGCATTGGTATTGGTACCCAGCCCGGTTTGGTTATCTGCCACTACAGCGCCCTCTATGGGCTTGCCATTCTCATCGCGTATGATGCCGGTGATGGTGCCATGCTGCGCATAGGCGCATATGCACAACAAGAATAGGGTGATAGTAAACAATATGTGCTTCCCGTACATAATCAGTAACCTAATAACGCAATGAATATAGATTTATTTCCCCACCTGCTTCAATCTTTTTATCATATCGGTGGGGTCGGCTGCGCCAAATACGGTATTGCCTGCCACCAGCACATCTGCGCCTGCGGCTATAATATCAGCAGCATTCTCTAAGGTCACACCGCCATCTATCTCTATAAGTGTGCTTGCGCCGGCCGCTGTTATCAGCGCCTTGGCCTTGTGTATTTTGTCGTAGGTAAGCGGCAGGAACTTCTGCCCGCCAAAGCCGGGGTTGATGCTCATTACCAGCAGCAGGTCTATCTCATGAATGATGTCCTGCACCATTTCCACAGGGGTATGCGGGTTGATGGCCAGGCCGGCCTTCATGCCCAGCGCGCGTATAGAGGTAAGCGTGCGGTGTATATGGTAGCCCGTTTCGTAGTGTACGGTCAGGTAGTCGGCTCCTGCTTTTTTAAAATCTTCAAGGTAGCGTTCCGGGTCTTCTATCATCAGGTGCACATCGCAGGTCTTGGTTGCGCGTTTCTTTATCTGCGCTATAATGGGCATGCCATAGCTTATGTTCGGCACAAAGCGGCCATCCATCACATCGAGGTGAAACCAGTCGGCCTCGCTGTTATTGATCATATCTATTTCTTCGCCCAGCTTCAGGAAATCTGCAGAGAGCATGGAGGGTGCTATGAGTGGCATTTTTAGTCGTTAGTTTTTAGTCGTTAGTCGTTAGTATATAGTAGATAGTATGTAGTAGATAGTATGTAGTAGATAGTCGTTTCGTAATATTTGCATTTTGTTATCTGGAATTTGGCACTTGGAATTTGGTATTTGTCTTTTGTTATTTGCTATTTGGAATTTAAACTATTTGACCCCCAGCCTTTGCAATGCAAGCTTAGGGCTTTTGTACGCCGTATCCATAGATGCGGCCATACGGTAGTCGCTTACCGCATTTTTCAGGCTGTCCATCTGCTCGCTACAGTAGCCGCGGTCGTAGTAGCCTGTGGGGTTGCGGGGGTCTATCTTGGTCACTATATCATATTGGTGGTAGGCTTTTTTCACAGAGTCCTGCTGCATCAATATATACCCCATATTGAAGTAGGCATCCACATAATGGTTATTGCGCAGTATGCACTTTTTGAATTCTTCCTTAGCTTTTTCATAGTCGTTCGTTTCCTGGTAATACATGCCCTTGGCATATATCGGGAATACATTGCTGCTGTCGGCAATATATGCATCGTCAAGGTATTTAAGCGCTATGGGGTCTTTCTTGGCTATGTATAGTACGCCCAGTTGCACCAGCGCGTCGGCATAATCGGGCGCATACTGGCGGGCCGTAAGGAAGTTGGATATGGCTTTGGCGGTATCCTTCATATCCTTGTACAGCATACCTTTCAGGTAGTAGCCTTCGGGGTTGAAAACATTTTTGCGCAGCGCTATATTGATCTCCGCAAACGCCTTCGGGTAGTCTTTTATGTACAGGAACAGCTTGGCTATTTTCAGGTGCGCCTTCTGGTCGGTGGGGTTTTTATCTATAGCTTTTTGTAGCCAGCCTACCGATCCGGTAAGGTCTTTATCTTCAAACAACAGGTTGCCCACCGCGCTCAGGTACTCAGCATTGTTAGTGTCTAATAGGGTGGCCGTCCTGTAATCTTTAAAGGCCAGCGAGTCCAGTTGCATTCTTTCCAGCACAGTACCCCTGCGAAAGTAAAGCGCGGCATCATTGGGCGAGTTTTGTATCTGTTCTGTTATCTTTTTAAGGTTAGGGTTGGTGGTCAGCACAGGGTCTGTATCTGCCGGTATATTCTTGGTAGTCTTGTGGCTGCCACAGGCGCTAAAAGCAAGTATCAAGGCCAGTAAGGGAAAATACTTCCACCATCTAAGTTTCATAGCGCAAACTTAAAATAAAAACTGCTTAAACGGTTATTGAAATAAATGTAATTTTACAGCACATGCGTATTATCAGGGCCATAAGACTTACCGGTGTTATTGTTGGTTTAGCAGGTATAGTGCTGTGTATTATTGGGCTCGTACTGCTTCTTTGCCATTATGCCAACTATAAACCGCCGCTTCGCTGGGGGGTATTGCTCATTTTCATGGGTAATA
>CAIVKT010000427.1 GCA_903906615.1 uncultured Bacteroidota bacterium
CCTGTGTGCAACTTATTTTTATTGCTCTCCCGATAGCTATCGGGATAATTGATAATCAATGAATTAAGCAACAAACACGCCCAATTCCTGCTCACTTTTTTGCACACTTTTGCACAATCTTTGCGCACTTTTTGCACCACTTGGCCTGGTAAATGACTGGTGAAAACTTCCAAAAAAGGTTAATTTTTCTTCCAGAAACATGCACAAAACCACACAAGTAAATATGATATTGCGGGGTTCACACAAAGATCACGAAGGCCTCACAATCCTCCTTCTCTATGGCGTCGGCGGATGATAAGGCCACAAAGTCCCTTAGAATTCGTCTTTGATGGCACAAAGGTCGGAAAGAAACTAATACTCTCCAACACCTTTTATCTATAGTGGGTATGTGTTTTATTGATACCGCCTAATAATCATATATCTTTGCTGCATGGAATACAAAACGCCAAATGAGGATAGCCATCAGCTCAATGAGCCGGTAGTGCCTTATGGCGTAAAACGTAAATTGAAACTCCGTATTTACAAGTCATTTGAAGAAGCTGCAGAAGCGGAGGCTCTTGCTGATTCCTTGCAGTCACCGGTAGAACGCATACGAGAAACTGTAGAACTCATATTGCGTGTGTATGGGGTTACAAGGGAGCAACTAAAGGATAGAAAAAAACTTCACATAAATATTATCCGCGGCAAATGAACCTCTTTGTAGAACTGCACCAGGAACTACTGAAAAAACTTATCGAAGCCAACGTTGATTTCATCGTCATTGGGGGATATTCCGTTATTTTTCATGGTTATAAACGCACTACAGGAGACATTGATATATGGCTGAAACCAGATAATGCCAACAGGCAAAAACTGCTACCCGTTTTAAGAGAATTTGGTTTTGATGACAGTGATATAGACGAAGTAAGTACGCTGGACTTCACCCAGCACATGGTATTCAGTATGGGTGAAACACCTGAAAAAATTGACTTCCTCACACGCATCAACCTCGTACAATATGACGATGCCGATAAGAAAAAGATATTCGCGGAAGCTGATGGATTAAACATTCCATTCCTGCATCTTGATGATCTGATCTTGTCCAAAATAAATACCGGACGACCAAAAGACAAAGCCGATATTGATATGCTGCAATTGATAGAAAAGATGAAGAATAAGGAATAAAAATGTCTACCCTCGCAATAACAAATTTATCGCGCAGAGAAGCCAACCTACTCAGGCTTGAATATCTTTCTCCTCACCTCCTCCGTCCTCATTCCCAGCATAGGCTCAAAATCCCAGTCGTGGAATTTATTGGATGACCTTCCTATGCAGAATGCCTTGTAATAGTCTTCCCAGTTCTCGGGATAGAAGATGATGGATATGGTGATGGTAACGAGGTATGGTATGGAGCGGCGGCCATTGCCGAGGGGAACGAACTGTATACAGGTCTCTTCTTTCATAGTAGTGCCAAAGCCGAACAGCACATGATATACATCATGAAACTCAGCCCTCGGCATTAGTTGCAGGCCGTTGATGTGCAGGAAATTGGAGAGGTCTTTGCCCAATGTCCCTTCGGGCATGGTGGCAAGGTCGGCCTGTGTGGTGCGCCAGCAGGCGCGGTTGTGGCGCAGGAGGAAGTAGACGGGCTTCATTGCTGCTACTATAGCCAGTGCAATTCTTTCACGCAACGGCACGCATGTGGCCGTGTAGGTTTGTGGGATGCTCATGTTGTTTGCTGTGGTTTTGCATAACAACGGCAAATAGCGCTCCGTATTCTGTTAAGGCTGGTGGAAATAACCTTAATTAACCTTAGCTCTATTAATATTGCTTTACCGAAATAGTTAACCAAGCGCATTATCAACAACGCAGAAATCGTCTGAATATATTTCCTTACTATTTGTTGCTATTTAGATCAACAGAAGAAATACGTTTATGAAAACGAATATCCAAACCGCAATTTACACGCCCTTTATATCCGTAACCAAGCTCGGCATATAATGCAAAAGATCTCCCTACCCTGATGCCTATCGGCGTTAACTGATAAGTTGAATTTAACGACTCATTGATGTGCACCAATGAAAAATTATTGACCGGGTTCGGGGAATTCAAAGAGGCTGTATCGTTTTCTTCATAAGAATAGCGAATACCCATTGATGCCGAACCATACAGTTTGACGTATAAACTATGCTCAATCTTATGTCTGTCCCAATAACACCATTCGATTACGGGTGCAAAAGAGACATTGTGTACTTTATTAGTAAGGTAATTATCTCCCTCTTTACCTACCTGCCAATCAAAACTACCATCAATACCCACCGAGAAAAATCGATTTATACTACACCTATAGCCCAACGTGTATATAGTGCGTTTATAAGTCAATCCATAAGTTTGCGCCGCGTATGGACTACCCCAACCAAACCCAAATTTGACCTCGCTGTGACAAGGCAGCCCACGCTCTTTCAGTGCCTTGGGTTCTACTTCTGTTGCTCTTAGAATGCTTGACCGGTGAACCTGAATTATGCCATTTTTTTTTGCATTGACAAGTATGTTAGAGTCGTCCTGGTTTAAAACTCTCGCAATGTACTTATCCGCATTATTGAGCGTAAATAAATATGTTTTTCCGGATATAATCCGTGTAGAGTCTTTTAGTCCTTGCGCAGAAGAAAATACACACGAATAACAAAATATTATAAACAAATAAATAAACTTGCAACTCATTTTCGTTAAAGATATTCCAAGCATAAACGAATGGCATTCAAATAAAAGGCTAACCTAATTAATTTTATTGACTATAGGTAAAATGATTGTTTTCTGCAGCTCGGTTTTTTCTACCCGGCAAGAAAGATACAACTGCTCAAAACCCAAACCTTCATCTTTCTTTCACACTTTAAACACTATATTTGATAAACAATTTTCTTTTAATATTGAAAAAGGCCTTTTTTGTATTGCCCTTGTGGGCCATTATCCTGCTGCTGAGTTATATACCCGCCCATGCGCAAAACCATGCGCCCCCACCCCATGTAAATAAGTACAAGAAAAAAGACACGGTGCGGGTGAATTTTTATGCCATAGATACCCTTATACACCCTATACCCATAAAGCGCGCGCTGTTTCATGATAAGATAGATAATGAACAGAAGAAGGCAGATGCAGCCGATGGCGTAACG
>CAIVKT010000428.1 GCA_903906615.1 uncultured Bacteroidota bacterium
ATCAACGATCATATATTTATGATGCAAAGAATCCATCAGGTGCAGTAGTTTAGGCGCATAGTTATGTGTCCTGAAATTTATCCATTCATCCGAATTCTCTTTTGGTATTTTTACATTAGTAAGGTATAGAACATCCTCCAGTTTGTACTCATCACCTGTTTGCGCGTTGACGTTTATAGAGAAATTGTAACTGTTCGGATGCGGCCCGCCGCAGTCTTCCCCTACATCATAAGTCACACTGATAACATGGTCGGTAAGAAACATAGTATCAATGCTGAAATAATACGCTCCAAACCTACTTGGCATGCAGGTGTAATAGGCATTTGCATTCCATATCAGGCAATCAAGCAATAGTTTGTTTGTTTTATCTGATGCTATTTTATCCATACCACCTGCTACCAGAAAAGAAGAGATTGGTGTATTGCTTACATGATAATAGTCAAACTGATATTTTTCTTTAACTTTTGTCGAATCTAAGATAGTGGTTAATAGCGATGTGCGCACATATCCCAAGGGGTCTTCTTTTTTCATTTTTTTAATAGATGGGAGGTCTGAATATGGATGCCTGACGGTATCAAGGTTCACTTCTTTTAAAGTGATAGCAAATTGTTTGTTTTTATTATTTTTCCATAAGCCAGTCCATGTTTTATCGCTATTCTTCCTTAGTGTTATTTTTTCGGTGGTATCACTTTTGCCCGTTCTTTCATCCTCTTTGAGATGTGCCAGGAAATACACGCCGCCAGTCTTTACTCCGGTCAGGTCAATATCCATTTTAGATGAGGCATAGAAATAGGCACCATAGTAACTATTATCATCGCTATCAATTTTCATGACTATAGAAAATTTTCCGATTGTGCCTTGGAGTATGCATACTTTTGCATTGCTGCATGTAGTAGACACAATGAGCAATAGTATCAGGGTGATTCTCTTCATTCGCGTGAAGATAATAAAAGTAACAATTCCACCTTCATCAGAAACGGGTGCAAGGTACTATCCTGTTTTTTGTGGAGTGGTGGGGTGGGGTGTAGCGCAATGTTAGCTCTAAGCTTCCCTGGTTAGCATTATGGAAATTTGCGCCAAGCCCTATTCTGAATGCCCATAATTCCGCACCAGCTGTAGCTACAACATTATCTCCCGTTGAGTACCAGCCTCCTGCAAAAACGGATACAGGAGATTTGCCGTTACTTCTTTTCTTGCCTAAAGTGTAGTGGAACTCATTGCCAACTATCGTATTGTTGCCCGTGTTTTTCACCTGGTAATATACAGCAGGGCACAGGCTTAGCCTTTGTGTTATCTGCCAGTTAACTCCCAAAATACCTGCGTACTGTATTTGCATGGCTGTGCGTGTGTTGGGCGCTACATCTTTTGGTGTCGGAGTTTGGTAGAGATTATTGCCGGATATGCCTGCAATATAGCTAAACGAGGGTGCAAGCGCCTGAGAAAAGCTAATACCGGCATTCACGGGGTAATAACTAACAATATTGCCAAGCCCCACCTGGTAAGGCACGCTTACTCCGGCCATGTATGGCCCGTAATAATAAGCATTTCCCATGTAGAGTGATACAAGATCTATGTTTTGCTGCGCATATCCTGCCTGTACACCCACAGCCAGATCGGTATTCTTGTTCTTCTTATCACTAAATACAGAAAGTAATTTGTGGTAAGCCACCGAACCAATTATAGATGAATTGGTGAGATTGCCATCCCCTGCAATCTCCTTGGTGTATTGCAGGCCGACAGCAACATAGTCGCCGTCTTTCATAATATACACCGGCATATCAAAAGATACAAGGGTCGAAGTAAATGGAATTCCGGTTGATGCCCAGACATTCTGATATAAAACTGATGCCCTGAATCCGCCATCAAAAGCACCCGTAAGTGCCGGGTTCACGGCTAACGGTGTGGCTTCCAGTTGTATATAATGTATATCCTGCGCTGTTGCTGCTACAGTAAAAAGTAAAGAACAGGCTAAAAAGGTTATGGTTTTCTTCATGCAATGTATTTTAAAAGAGTACATCAAACTGCATCAGTTGCCACGGCCTTTAGGCCGGGGTATAAGAAAAAGGGTCGGCTTTAGCCAAAATTGCGTTCTGAGTAGCTTACCATTTTCCCAGATAAAACGCAGGATGAGTATTTTTAGTATATACTTACGAAAGTAACTTCTCCAGCTTCAAAAAACCATCTGATGGTGTCAGGTCTTCCCAAAGCATTTTATAGATAAACGTGGCTATCGGAATTTCTATAGAAAATTGTTGGGAGATGGCCTGCATACCCCTTGCCGCATAATAGCCTTCAGCAACCATGTTCATTTCCAGCGTAGCCGCCTGCACCGAATAGCCCTTGCCGATCATAGCCCCAAACCTGCGGTTACGGCTGTGCAGCGAGTAGCACGTCACCAGCAGGTCACCAAGGTAAGCGCTGGTATGAAAGTCGGGATGCTCATTTGATGGGTGTACCTTCTCAAAATGATCTTGCAGGAAATGGTACATCTCCCGGTAGCAATTGGTGATGTACACGCTCAGGAAGTTATCGCCATAATCGAGCGTACGGGCTATACCAGCGCCTATGGCGTAAATGTTCTTCAGCACGGCTGCAAACTGTGCCCCCCATATATCGTG
>CAIVKT010000429.1 GCA_903906615.1 uncultured Bacteroidota bacterium
GGGGCTACGCAAGATAGATGGCTACGACCAGGTGGTGGGTAAGCCGAAATCGAAATACAGGAGGCATTTTGCGGAGCCGGTGGATGTGATGGACAGAAATATACTGGACCGCTACACCTTTGATGCACTGAACGGGAACGAGATACCGCTGAACACGCACTCTGATGATTTTAATAATGCGCTGAACCATGGCGGTGGTTATGGGCTGGTTTATTTTAAGACGGCCTCTATGCTGTATAACCTGCAGTATGTGCTCGGTGACTCGCTCTTCCAGGCTGCGCTGCACCACTATTTTGAACAATGGAAATTTGCGCACCCGTACTTTGAGGATTTCAGGGCATCGGTGATACAGTATACGCATGTGGACCTCTCGTGGTTTTTTGATGAATGGTTCGAAACCACCAAAACGCTGGACTACAGCATAGGTGGCATACACAGGCTGCATGGTACGGATAGCTTTGCGATCAACTTTCGTAGGAAAGGGGAAATGCAGATGCCGATAGACTTTACGGTAACGGATAAACAGGGGGCGAAGCATAATTATACCATCCCCAATACCTGGTTTGAAAAGCAGGATGCCAATACCATAACGCTGCCCAAGTGGTATGGCTGGGGCAAGCTGCACGATGCCTATACGGCCCATGTGCTGGTGCCGGACGGCATAAAGAATGTGCAGATAGATACGAGCGGCAGACTGGCTGATAAGGACATGGTGGACAACTACAAGAGCAGGGGATTATGCCTGAGCCCGAAAGCTATAAAAGCAAAACTGGATGGTGGCCTGGCTGCGCAATGGGACAGGCGGCAGTACCGCCTGTACATACGCCCCGACCTATGGTGGAACCCTATAGACGGAGTGAAGGCCGGTGTGCATTTTGAAGGTGATTACCTGTACAGCCTCTATAAAATAGACGCGACGATATGGTGGAATACCCATGCGTTGCAGGAAACACAGTACCAGTCGTATAAGGGAGAGGGGCTGTATGAGTTTTATGACCCCATCAATTATACATTTAACTACACATCGCCTATTACCCGCAACCTGCCCAAACTGCAATTGCAGATCAACAGCCGCTACCTGGATGGGTTGTGGTACCACAGGGGTGGCTTTAACTGGCTGATCAACGATCATACCACCGCTATGGTTTATGGGCAGACCATGTGGCGGCCTAACGGCTATAACACAGACTACCTGATAGACCCTAATGACTGGAGCAGCAGCAGCGCCCGGCCCAACTCATCCATCAATGCAGCATGGATGCACAGCTATGCTTACCTGAATGGTAACGGGCATTATACCCTGAGCGTGCGTGGCCCGCTATTGACGAATGCTTTTGATTACTCTTATGCACAACTGGAGGCAGTAAATACGCACTATTTAGACAAGTTGGAAATACGTACACGTTTGTTTGGCAGGTACGGTATGGGCAACAATATTCCTTCGGAAAGTGCACTGTATATGTCAGGAGCAAGCCCGGAGGAAGAAATGGAGAATAAATACACCCGTAGCGTGGGCTTCATACCTACAGACTGGCAGGATATGTCCCGCTACGATGTGAATCATTTTCAGCAGGGCGGGGGATTAGACCTGCGCGGCTATGCAGGCTACTTTGCGCCTGATGAGCGTAATGGTAACCTGCTGGAAGGCTATAAAGGCCGCAGCGGTGCAGCTGCAAATGTGGAAGTAGAATTGGAAAACTACATGCCCTGGAAGCCACGCCTGCTGCGCAACTGGCTTCATGCCAATGTATATGCCTTTGGCGATGCAGGGGTGATGGAACTCAGTGATTTCTCCACAGCGAATATATATAACGCCACGCCCAATGCCAGTTACTGGAGTAATGTACACGTGGATGCCGGTGTGGGCTTTGCCTTTACGATAAAGAACTGGGGCGTGTTTGATAAAGCTAAACCGCTCACTATTCGTTTAGATTTGCCAATATTCCTGAACCGGCCTCCGTATAGCAATGATCAGTACGCTACGTTCAGGTATGTGGTGGGGGTGAATAGGGCGTTTTAAATTTAATGGCTGAATAGCTGAAATGTTGAAAAGTGTGATCGTATAGCCTTATTATTCGTAAATTTGAGTATAAAAAGTTGACGGTGATATATGCCCACGGTATTATTAAAAGATGGCTTTCGTTTCTTTTTTTATTCGGATGAAGGAAGCGAGCCAGCTCATATTCATGTGAAGAAGGGTGATGCGGAAGGTAAAATATGGCTGGAGCCGGTATCGAAAATTGCATACTTAAATGGCTTTACAAATACGGAAGAAAAACAAATACGGGTTATCGTATTTGAGCATTTAGAAAAGTTCAAAACACAATGGCATGGACACTTTAATCAATAGTTTTGATACACTGGAGCAACTGATCTATGATGAGGAAATCAGGATCAAAGAAATAGATGTTCACCCGGATATGGATATGCTGTTGATCATACTTAACACAGGGAGCGTTCTGCAAGAGAAATTATCAAACTATCCCACTCTTAAAAGCGCATCAATAGCCACACTCAGGAATTATGAGTTGATAGGCAAAGGGACAGGCATACACTGGCCTGACCTGGATGAAGACCTGAGTTTGAAGGGTTTTTTACGAAACAGCATAAAGAACCAGGTTACCGGCAGCCGGATAGTTTAATACCCTCTTTGCGAAATAATATAATGTAAATAAATGGGAAGAGATAATGAACGATTTACTTATACTGATGAAGATATAAAGGGCTTAGTAATTACTAAAAAGGTGGATCAACTTGAAAATATGTTGTTTGATATTAGTATCAATAATGTAGATAAAGAAGGATTGGACGAAGCATTTTATAATGTTGCTAAAGAGCTATTACAAAAGTCGAAATTAATTGCCGGAGAAGCAGAGTATCAAATAAATGAAATTGAATTCTACTTTTCAAGTAAATAATATGATCATGTTGACCCGTATGTGCATAGTGAACAATATGGGAATACTGAAACTCGACAAAGCGAATTTGGTTATTGGTATTTTCACAGGTTTGTATCAAAGGATACATACACTCATAATCGCAGAGGAGTGGATATAACTTTTGGAAATGAAGAATTGCAGAATTACGGTGGTATTCTTATTAGAGCAATAAGCTCAATGACAGGAAAGGTTGTAAAACCGATACAAGGTCCAAGTAATGTTGTTGGTGCTATAAA
>CAIVKT010000430.1 GCA_903906615.1 uncultured Bacteroidota bacterium
ACCACCAATAAACGAAAAAGGGGTTACTGCCTGGTTATTGCAGCCACCCCCAATAAAAGTGAAGTCAGCAGTAATACCACTACCATTATCTGAGATGACATTTTTAGAGCCACCAACTATAACTGCACACGAAACGGGCCCATATGAACTGGCTATACAATTGGTATCGCCTCCACCCACGAAAGAGAAAAGGCCATTTAAAGTATTGTTGCCGCCGCCGCCTATAAACGATGCCTGGCAGGCTGCATTATTGTTGTAGCCGGCACCTATAAAAGAATAATCGCCTGCGGCAATATTGCCCAAGGCAACAGCAGTGCTGCCACCGCCGCCTATAAAGGAGAATTGCCCTGAAGCGGTGTTGCAGGAACCACCCAATACAGATGCATAATTGGCGGCGGCACAGTTAGTTCCACCTCCTCCTACTATAGCAAATATGCTATCTTCTGTAATGCAATTGTTGGTGCCACCAACTACCGCTCCGTTACACGCATTGATGCCTATCCTGTTGTGAAAACCAGTGCCTATAAAGCTACATTGGGCATTGTCATAGATAATATTCTGGTTGCCCGAGCCTATAAAGGCATAGCAGCCATCAACGCATATATTATTGCTTTCGCCGCCACCTATAAAAGACTCAATGCCACGGGTGGTGTTGGAAATACCACCGGCAATGACAGAACAACGGCTAAATATGGAATTGTTGCCGCCAGCCCCTATAAATGATTGGCTTGCTCCACATGCGCCATCATCACATATCAGGTTGCTGCTGCCGCCACCAATAAAAGAACCAAATACACATTGCCGCGAAATGGTAGTATCTATTTTATTGCCGCATCCGTTAACTATAGTATTCTGGTCACCGGCGACATAGTTCCTGAAGCCATTACCAATAAAATTGAAAATGCCATTGCCCGACGAAAAAACATTGATACAATTACATTCGCCCATTACTATTGTGGAGAGGTCGGCATTGTTGGTGTTATCAGGTGTGGCGGATGGTATGCCCCCTAATATAGCCGAGCAGTTACCACTGATAACGCCATAGTCGGCGCCGGTTCCATCTGATCTAAGTGTCTGCCCAACAGCGGGGTCGCAGAATAAATTGTAAGACATAAAGTATACGTTTTAAATGTGTGCGAAAAACTACATACATAAAGTTTAAAAAAAAAAAAACGTTCTGCCAAATACTTTTTTGTTATTCTAATGTTATTGGTGTTTCGACCGGCTCACCACTCGACCGGCGCTCGATGTTTGCCCGATAGCAGCAATTAGTCTGATCAACATTTCCCCCATAAAAAAAGTGCAGGCCACGCGGCCTGCACTTTTTTAGTATCATGAGCGGAGCGGTTACCTGATGAGCGTTACCGAGCCTTTGTACACTTTTTGTGTGCCGTCTGATTCGGCTATGATGATCTGGTAGTTATATACGCCTATGTCTTGCGGCACGCCATGGTAGGTGCCGTCCCATCCGATCTCGGGGTTGCCGGTGTTGAATACTTCCTGGCCCCAGCGGTTATACACCCTGAACTCCACCAGCTTTTTGTATTTGAGGTGTGTGATCCTGAATACATCGTTCAGTCCGTCGCCATCGGGCGTAAAGCCTGTGGGCATATCTTCGAGGCGGTCTATATCGAGGTTCACGGTTATCTTGGCCGAGTCGAGGCAGCCATAGAGGTTGGTGCCGTAAACGGTGTAGATGGTAGTGGTATCGGTAGGGGTAGCTACGGGGTCGTTGATAGATGGGTTGCTGAGGGTGCCGTTATCGGGGGCCCAGGTATAGTACACAGCGCCATCGGCATTCAGCATCACGCTGCTGCCATAAGGTATTATTGTGGGGCTGGCAGTAAGGCCGGTGAGCGTTACCGGCGGGTAAGAATGCACGGTTTCGTTATCAGAAGCCATACATACCGCAGGTGAAGTGGTTGCCAGGTTCACCGTATAAGTAAATGTACCTATGCCAAAGAAGTTAGGCGTGGTGGAGGAGTCTTCGCCCAGGTTGGTTGTTGGCGACCAGTAGATATAGTAAGACACTTCACTTGCCGGCAATACTGTTGGTGTAGCGTGCAGGTGCATGGAATCGGTAAGGCATACCGATGTGTCGGCAACGGAAACGTGTATATCTACCTGCACAGCGGTTACCTCGCTACTGGCGGGCAGCGAGTAGCAGCCTATGGTGTCCTTTGTAACGAGTGTCACCGTATAATCGCCGCCAACTGCATAGGCATGGGATGGGTTCTTCGCAGTGTCCGTAAAGCCATCCCCGAAATCCCATAAGTAGCTTGGGCCATTCGCTATCGAGGTATTGGTAAAGTTGACCGGCACCCCTACGCACACAGCTACATTATCTTCGGTGAATACCGCGGTGATGGGGTGATTGAAGGAGATGACCGTATCGTGTGTGGTGGCACATGCGGGGTTGTGGTAAGACTCGTAAGTGAGTGTAACTGTATAAGTAGCTACATACCCGAGTACGCTATCCTTGTACTGGTGTGTATCCGGGATAGCGCCGGAGCTGTCTATTGATCCGTCGCCCCAGTTCCAGTAGGCATTATAGCCTCCGGGTGAAGAGGTATTGTAAGCGATCACCCCATCGCCGCCGCAGGCGAGCTTAGTGGTGAGGTAGAAGCTCGCCGGGAAAGGCGGAGGGTTAACAAGAGTTGCATTAGGCGCATATGCCGAGCAGGAGCCGCCTGTAACCACGATATTGGAGTATACTGCCGCACACAGACCAGTCATGGTGAAGGAGCTGTCGTAGCCGGCTGTGCCTGTATATAATGGCTGAGTTACACCGTTCATCATATAGCTTACGCTTACATGAACCAGGGGATCAAGACCGGTGAATTTTATGGTGCCGTTGCACTCACCGCAAACAGTAGGGTTAGTGAAAGTTTCGTGCACAGTAGATACCGGTACAAAGCGTATGGTATCCATGATCAAAGAAGTAGATCCGCAGGTGCTGAGGTTAGTGGCCTTAAATATATAAGGGGTGGAGCGGGTGGGGCATACAGTAAGTGTATCAGTAGTGCTAACAACTGTGGTGCCCGTAGAATCGTACCATTTTGTAATCCAAGGGGTTGGCGCAGAGGGGGTAAACCTCCAGCCTTCATTAGTTGCCGTAAATGTGGTGCCATTCTCGCCCGGCGGGTTATAGAAAGATGTTCCGGCCAGGTTTTCAATGCCGGTCACTGCATATCCGCTATTCCACGCGGTGCAGGGTATACGGGAGGATATGAAGATATCAATTATGTTGGTGGTTTCGTGCAGTACAATTTGTTCTGTCGTAAAACCTGCACAGGTGCCGGAGATGAACAGGTGCACACTATCCCATGATACTACAAAGCGTCTGTTTGGGGCAGTGCCATATATAGCCCACTTGATCGTTCCGCCATTGGGTGGATAAAGGTCGTTCCATGGGCCCATTATACAATCTTCAGTAGCAGTGCAGTTGCTGCCCGGTAATGGGCCGCTGATAGGCCATGGATCGTATACATTGGTATTGAGCGGGTTGAATGTTACATTGCCGTTAGTGCCGATGATCACCTTATTGTAGGTATTGCAGAAAAAAGAAAACGGGAAGGAGATGGCAATAGAGTCACCATAATTATCATCGTAGGTAGCACTCATCAATGAACCCAATACCGTAGCCGGGGTGCCGAGGTAAAAAGGATCGGGGGTGTAGGGTATTGATGATACTGAATATACAGATGTGCCCGCAAGTGCAGCCGGATATATCGATGCAACCACGGTGGCGCATGGATTGCGGCAGCTGAGGCTATCTAAATGGCTGTGTAGGGTGTCTCCGTTGGAGGTCAATGTTATCGTTTGTCCGAAAACACTGCAACAGAGAAATAGGCTAAGAATAGAGAATAGATATTTCATAAATGAAGGATAATATTTTATAAATATGTTCTTATTGGTGATAATTTTTAATGTATGTTCGTATAATCCGCTAAGTTAAGCAAAACGCCATAATTTTTACATTTGTTATTGCATTTATTTAGTAAGACGTATAGATATGTGAAATAGTTGGGGAAATCGCTAAAAAAGGGCTTGTATATAATATTTATAAATGCAATTGGCAATAGCTTACCTTTTGTAGCAGATAATGGTTGCCGGGTTTGAATTTTCAGCCTTCAAATGCGTACTTTTAAGCCGATATTATACTGATACATGCAAGACCTGAAAGTTTTTTTTGAGACAACACATTTTATAGAGACAAAGGACGAAAAAGCCTACCAACCCATGCAATGGGGGGCGAGCCTGGAGTGTGCCGACCCGGATACAGAAACCGCCGACCTCATCATCGTAGGCTGCGATGAAGACAGCGA
>CAIVKT010000431.1 GCA_903906615.1 uncultured Bacteroidota bacterium
GGCATATGAAATTACCGATAGCGCTACTAATACAACAGATGACTTTGGTTATATCTCAGGCGATGGCACACAACCATCGGTATGGACCAGGTAGTTAGACCCGATTTTTAAAAATGCCCCTGCGGAGGCATTTTTTTATGCTCAAAAATATTTTTAATCATTTGATTAAATAAGTTGTTTAAATCAATTTTTTAATTTTACTTTTGCGCCGTGATGAGCGAAAAGCCCGACATAGAAAAAAACGAATCAACCGAGGAGAAGATAAAAGAAGCGGCAAGGATCGTGTTCACGAGGAAGGGCTATGCGGCTACCCGTACAAGGGACATAGCAGAGGAGTCGGGCTACAACCTGGCGCTCATAAACTATTATTTCCGCAGTAAGGAGAAATTGTATGACATCATCATGCTTGAGCACCTGCAAACCTTCCTGCACAGCATTATGGATATACTAAATGATGCAGACACTACACTATACCAAAAAATAGAAGTGCTGGTGGGACACTATATAGATATGCTGATCAAAAACCCCGCCCTGCCGTTGTTTATAATTAATGCGGTAAATGCCGACCCGGATAAGCTGATCACCGGCATAGGTGCGGATAAGATACATCAGGAAGATCTGGTGATCATAAAACAATGGAAAGAAGTGGCTGCTGCTAAGAAATTGGCCATCCACCCTGTGCATATCCTGATGAACATGGTATCGCTTACCATATTCCCGTTCATGGGCAGCCCGCTGATCAGGAACAGGACAAAGCTGAGTATCGAAGAATTTAACGCACTGATGCTGGAACGAAAAAAGCTGATACCCATCTGGATCAAAGCCATACTAAATGCAGAAGTATAATTTTAATAGAATAACCGCATAGCAACACATGATACTCAAAAGATACACACTCCTACTATTGCTACTGGCCACCGGGATTGCCGGGCAGGCGCAAACGGTATTCAACTCTTTAGAAGATCTCTGGAAGTATGCTGATGACCACAACATCAACATAAAAGCTGCAAAGTATGAAGTGGATAAAACCGTTTACACAAAGAAACAATCGTACCTGGCTTTTTTGCCGCAGGCCAGCGCTTCAGCTAGCTTCACTGATAATACCTCCCTGCAAACCACACTAATACCTGCTACAATTTTTGGCGGACCTGAAGGCCAGTACCAACCTGTACAATTCGGGCAAAAGTATATATACGCAGGTGGCTTTACCGCACAAATGGACCTTGTGAATTTGCAAACATGGTTCAATGTACGCATAGCCAAAGAAACAGAGGCACTGAATGAAGCCTCGCTGAGTAACACAAAAAAAAGCACCTACTCACAGATAGCCGGGCAATACTATTCCTACCTGCTGAATAAAGAAGCTGCAAGAGTGGCCGACCTAAGCGCATCTGTTGCCGACTCGGTTTATCAATCGGTAAACAATAAATTCAATGAAGGTACACTCAGCAAGCAAAACGTTGACGTAGCCCAACTGAACAAAGAACGCGCAGAGCAAACGCAGATCACAGCCGGCTACCAGATGCGTACTTCATTGAACAC
>CAIVKT010000432.1 GCA_903906615.1 uncultured Bacteroidota bacterium
CGTCATTTTAGTCAAGGGCGCATACATGAGGTCTTTATGGATAATGCCACCCGCTACTATATCGTCACCCTCATAGATAACTGCCGACTGCCCCGGTGCGATACTGCTCACCGCATGCTGAAAATGCACGTGCAGGCCGTCATTCATAGGGGTAAGTATGCTTTGCATGCCCGGGTCGCGGTACCGTATCTTGGTCACGGCCTCCATACCGGCAGGTATTTCGGCATATTTGCCCATGTTCAGCCCGCGCACTATCATTTCGCTCTGTTCCAGTTCGTGCGCTTCGCCCAGTACCACGGTATTGGTCTCCGGCAGTATATTGGTAACGAACATGGGCTTGCCAAAAGCAATATCCAGGCCCTTGCGCTGCCCTATGGTATAGAAAGGGTAGCCGTTGTGCTTGCCCACCACAGTGCCATTGGACAGTACAAAGTTGCCGCCCTTTACACGGTCTTCCAGCCCGTCCACATTCCTCTTCAGGAATCCGCGGTAGTCGTTATCCGGCACAAAGCAGATCTCGTAGCTTTCAGCCTTTGCTGCCAGCTCTTTATAGCCCATATCGGCTGCCAGTTGCCTCACCTCTGTCTTCAGCATATCGCCCAGCGGGTATATGCTCCGCGATAGGCATTCCTGTTCCAGGCCCCACAGCACATAGCTCTGGTCCTTGGTCAGGTCACGTGCTTTGGAGAGTACAAAACGGTTGTTCTCTTCGCGCACCTTTACATAATGCCCTGTGGCAATAAAGTCGCAATTGAGGGCATTGGCACGCTTCAGCAGCGCAGCCCATTTAATATGTGTATTGCACAGCACGCACGGGTTTGGCGTACGGCCTGCTATATATTCTTCTACAAAATTATTGATCACATGGTCGCCAAACTCTTCGCGGATATCCAGCACATAATGCGGGAAGCCATGCTCCACCGCTGCCATGCGGGCATCATTAAAAGAATCGAGGTTGCAGCAGCCTGTTTCCTTTTTGCCACCGCCCGCACTGGCATAATCCCATGTTTTCATGGTAATGCCTACCACATCATACCCCTGCTCATGGAGCATAAGGGCGCTTACGGTACTGTCTATACCGCCACTCATTGCCACTAATACCTTCCCTTTCTTACTCATAATTATTGCCGCAAAGGTACGGATAACTAAATAAATGCGGATTACCGTTATCTATGGGGTTATAGGAGAGTATAGAGAAAACGACAATTCCCTTGCAATTGGCTGCAAGTGAGTATATTTAATAACTCAAACACAGCCCATGAGATACCTGTTACTGATTGCGATCATTATAGTTGCCCGTAGCTTCACAATTTGCGATAAGATTGTGAAAAAGGATAGTGGTTGGGAAATGTATGTATATCCCGATTGCCAAGACTCAACCACTTACCTGAAACAGGTTTATGATGCAAGGGATCCGTATAGAGAAAAGAATAAAAAGGGTGAATGGATCAGGTATGCGGGAGAGTACGATATTGTCGAGCAATTTTATTTGCACGATACATTATTGTCCTCCTCCAGTCATTTTTTCCATCACGATGATACATTTTTGAATCAAAATGTATTTTACGGACACGACGTATGGGAGAGTTTTCAAGTGCGATTTGATAAATTCAGATGGATAACAACGGAGAAATATGATATAGATGTTGCGTATTATGATAATGGCACGTTTAAGAAAATAAACATTGTTACACACCCTAAAAATGAACATAGGCGAATCGCAAGTATAGAATGGGATCAACCGAATGATACGAAATGGATAGGTTCACGTAAAGCAGTATTCAATGATCGACAGGATTCAGTTTTTATAGAAGAAGAGTTAACAGGTGAAAATGTAACCAAAATAATAAGTCATGATTCAGATATAAAAAACGGCTGGTGGAAAAAGTACAACACCATGAACGAAGTCCTTGATAGCATTTATTATCCCGATCCGAAGCATTAAACAACTAATTTTGCCCACTCATGCAGCAAACAGTCACATTCCCCTCCGGTACAGTAGATCATTTTTTCCAGGCTTCTTTTGCCGAGCAAGTAAAGACATTTGATCAGCAACATACTATCATAATCACCAATGAGCATATCTCCAAGCTCTATGGGCAATTGTTCAAAGGCTTTACTACGCTCGTCATCCCACCCGGCGAGAGTAGTAAGGATATGAATACCATAAAGTCGCTGGCCAATGACCTGCTACATGCCGAGGCTACCCGCAAGACAACAATAATAGGTGTGGGCGGCGGTGTGATAACAGATATAGTGGGTTTCCTTTCATCGGTATATATGCGGGGCGTGCGGTTTGGTTTTGCACCCACCACTTTGCTGGGCATGGTGGACGCTGCCATTGGCGGAAAGAATGGTGTGAACCTGGGCTTTAATAAAAATGTACTCGGCACGTTCACTCAACCCCAATTCATAGTGTTCGACAGCAAATTCCTGGACACACTACCCAATACCGAATGGAGCAATGGCTTTGCCGAGATCATCAAGTATGCCTGCATTTTTGATGCAGATCTTTTTGAGGAGTTGAGCCGAAATGATATAGAGTACTATAAACAAGATCATGCCGCACTGAACGCACTGATAGAACGTTGCGTGGCGCTGAAGAACGACACCGTTACCAACGATGAAAAAGAAACAGGGCCGCGCAAGCTGCTCAACTTTGGCCATACTGCCGCCCATGCTATAGAGAACCTGTACGAGCTGCCACACGGCAAGGCTGTAGCCATAGGTATGGTAATAGCCTGCATGGTGTCTGAAAAAATTACCGGACTGGATATCGAAGTGCGCACGAAGCTGATGGACCTGCTGCAACGCTACAACCTGCCGGTGAAAATGAACATTGACCACAAAAAAGCAATGGAGATACTGCGCATGGACAAGAAGCGGCATGATGATATGATAGACTACATAGTGCTGGATAGTATAGGACATGCTGCCATACACGCCCTGCCATTAGGAGAAATAGAAAACGCCCTGATAGATTATGAACGCAAGGATTGAGCCGGGGAAAATAAGTGGCTCAATAGGGGCGCCGCCATCCAAGAGCATGACGCAGCGTGTGTTTGCCGGTGCGCTCCTGCATTCGGGCAAGACCATTATTAAAAACGTAGGCACATCCGGTGATGAAACTGCGGCATTGAATATTATACAGTCTCTCGGCGCAGCCATGCAGCGGCGCGATGATATAATTGAAGTGACCGGAGGAGGCGTGCGTGCGATCAATGGCACTATCCATTGCGGCGAAAGCGGGCTGTCCGCACGGCTTTTTACACCTATTACTGCTCTTAGCGGCAGTCCGGTTACCATCACAGGGGAGGGTAGTCTGCTGCAACGACCGATGAAGGTGCTGGAAGAAGTACTGCCTCAGCTCGGCATCACTGTATCTGCCACAAACGGCTGTCTGCCCATTACACTCAATGGTGAATTTACCCCGGCTGATATTGCCATTGATGGCTCCGAAAGTTCACAATTTTTAAGCGGTTTGTTATTTGCATATTGTTATGCAAATAGTGGGCAAGCGAATACTATAACAGTACACGACCTGAAAAGTAGGCCTTACATAGATATGACTCTGCATGTGTTGCGGCAGTTTGGCTGTGAGGTGAAGCATGATGGGTATAAGAAATTTCATCCCAATCATGCGGCTACACAGACAGCCGGAAAAGATATAGAGATAGCCATAGATGGCGACTGGAGCAGTGCAGCATACTTCCTGGTAGCAGGGGCAATAGCGGGCAATGTATCGGTATCAGGCCTGGCCGATAACCACATACAGGCAGATAACGCCATACTACAGTTACTGAAAAGCATAGGCGCTGATGTGCAAATAACAGGGGAAATAATTACTGTAAAGAAAGCGCCACTCAGCAAATTTGAATTTGATGCTACAGATAGCCCCGATCTGTTCCCGGTATTGGCCATACTCGCTGCCTGCTGCAATGGCGAGAGCTATATAAAAGGCGTGCACAGGCTGTTTCATAAAGAAAGCAACCGCGCCCAAAGCATCAGCGAAATGCTGATGGACTTTGACGTGCCATTCTCTATAGAAGACGATACCCTGTGCATAACAGGCGTAGATCGGCTGCAGGGTACAGTCATAGACGCACACCATGATCACCGCATAGCCATGGCAGCAGCAATAGGCGCATTGCGCGCAAACGGCCCCGTTGATATACCCGGTGCAGAGGCCGTGAATAAATCATACCCTGATTTCTTTAAGCACCTATCTTTGTGCGGAGGGAAATGTATTTTAACGTAAAGGAGTTATATTACAATTGACATTACACTAGTTGCCCCGGCCTTTAGGCCGGGGATAAAGAGAAATAAGAGCGGCTTTAGCCGAAATGATCATGAAGGACA
>CAIVKT010000433.1 GCA_903906615.1 uncultured Bacteroidota bacterium
CTTGAATACTGCCAGGGTGCCTACATTGGCAATGATGCTGAGTATAAGCCACATTCTGCGCGATGGCCCTTCGCTTTTCTCTATCTGTATCCCCGCAAAATAATCAACCACGATGGTGCCACCCAGTATCAGTATATACTCCGGGATGAAGGACATGTAGAAGTAGCAGCTGGCTATAAGCAGCAGCCATATACGCCCCTTCTGGTTCTTCAACCTGAAGTACCATAGCGTTACCACCATGAAAAAGACCAGGAACTGTAGGGAGATAAATGTCATGTTGTTATTTTGAAAGATACGGGTAATATTTCTTCTTCATGAGTATAAGTTATGCAATCAAATAGCTAGTGGTTATTTATTGTTGTTTTCAATTATTGTATTGACAGCATCTACCCATTTCTGTTTGCCTGTGGGGTTCCAATGTGTGTCGCCATGAAAGAAAAGGTCTTCGGATGATTTTTTGAAAGTGTAGTACACGTCAATGATCTTCATTCTTAAAGCCGGGTCATTCTGTATCAGGGGTATCAGGTCATTGTATCCGTGGGGCTGCATTAAAGAAACCGTATTGGGTATCATAGATAAGTACACTTCGCTGAAGCCCTCTGCTTTGTAATGATCGCAGATGTGGTTAATGTTCTCTACCAGCAGGTCTTTCTCTCCGGGCGTTAGTGGTACATAGGAACTACCTGTATCTGTGTGAGAAACAGTGTTCCTGTGAAAAAGATAATTACCATCATCTGAGATCACCACATCTCCGGATGCCCTCCGGAACAGGTAGTAATTGATAGCTCCTTTAAACTCGAAGATGATGTGCATAAAGTTGTAGTTGAACAGGTTGCAGCGCAGGTTTTGCTCTATGTTCTTATTAAAGAACATAGAGATACCGGGCCATGATACAAGCGTAGCCTGTTGGGTAGGGGTTAATGGCTCTTGTTTGTAAAGGATGCTCACCGCTGCTGTATGGCGGGTAGTATCCCGTATTTCATCCAACATACGCAGCCTGCGAAAATATTGCCTCACCCATCCTTCTGAGATCGCTGTCACCAGTATGTTCCTTTTTGTTGTATCCAGGTGATAAAAGGCGCCCCGGTATCGGTCGAGGAAATGATAGCCGGTAATGCCTGCAAAATTAGTATCCCGTAATGACCATGTATAGCTGTCACCCTCAATATATAGTACTGTATTGCATGGGCCTGTATATTTCGGCCGCGTGATCGGCACATCTTTAGCGTGAAATTTTTTCAAAAAAGTAAGGTCAGCTATTGCTGCAAGATTTCCGCCCCGCATGTTATTGGCATCCCACCATTGATCTCCATCCCGTTTTTCGCAGACAAATCTCATAAACGCCGGTGAGGTGGACAAGGATAATATCGCCAGGCCAAACAAGATAAAAAAGCAGCTGAGGATCTTTTTAAACATTTTCCCGGTTTATGATGGGTCTGTACATGGATGATATATACAGGGGTCATGCTGACAAATATAATTAAAAAAGCAAAAAGCACGATAGAGCGTAGCCTAAGAATGTTCATTACTTTGAACTATTACTTTATCCAGCAAATCTATAAAAATCTGTATGCCTTTATTATTCCAATGAGTATCTCCGGGTTGGTATAACTGTTCCGGGTTGTTCCTGAAAGCCGAATATACGTCAATGATCTTGATTTTAAGGCGCGGGTCATTTTGCACCAGCGGTATGAGGTTATTATAGCCCTTTGACTGCATAATGGTGGCAGCACCGGGTATCACCGACAAATACACTTCTTTAAAACCGGCAGCCCTGAAATGATCATAAGTGATATTGAGGTTGTTGACGAGCAGGGTTAGATCACTTTGGGTAAGCCGGGCATAGGCTGATGAAGTACCCGTATTGCTTACGGTCTCTTTCAGGAAGAGGAAACTGCCATCGTCAGAGATCACTACACGGCCAGATGCCCTTTTGAAAGCATAGTAATTCAACGCAGCTTTTGACTCGAATAAAGGCATGATAAACTGGTAATTAAACAGGTTGAATTGCAGATTCTGGTTGATGTTGCTATTGAACAGGTTGCCCATGGTTGGCAGCATGGCGGCATATGCTGTATGCGCTACATACGGGTTAATGGTGAGCGCTACAGGTTTGGTATCTATAAGGTCATGTATCATGCGCACCGAATCAAAGTACGGGC
>CAIVKT010000434.1 GCA_903906615.1 uncultured Bacteroidota bacterium
GCTAGCTGTGGAGTTTGCTAAGTACCTGCCCGTGGTAGGGTTTGATATCAACAAAGCCCGCATCAGCGATCTGCAGCGGGGCGTAGATCATACCCTCGAAATAGAGAAAGAGCAGCTACAACAAGTGCAGGTACAAAAGCCCTGCGATAAGGGTGTCTTCTTCACATCGGATACTGCGGACATAGCAAAGTGCAATATCTACATCATCACAGTACCCACACCTGTAGATAAGAATAACCGGCCCGATCTCGGCCCGCTCTACAAGGCCAGCGAAACGGTGGGCAAGGTGCTCAAGAAAGGCGATATAGTCATTTACGAGTCAACAGTATACCCCGGAGTTACCGAAGAAGAGTGCGTGCCTGTGCTGGCCAAAACATCCGGCCTGGTATTTAATACCGACTTTTTCTGCGGCTATTCGCCCGAGCGCATCAACCCGGGAGATAAGGTACATACTATAGCCAATATAAGGAAGATCACCTCCGGCTCAACACCTGCTACTGCCGACCGTGTGGATGAGTTGTACCGCACCATCATTACCGCAGGTACCCACAAGGCCGCCAGCATAAAGGTGGCCGAGGCCGCCAAGGTAATAGAGAATGCCCAGCGCGACATCAACATAGCCTTTGTCAATGAACTGGCTAAAATATTTAACCGGCTCAATATTGATACCCACCAGGTACTCGAAGCATCGGCTACCAAGTGGAACTTCCTGCCCTTCAAGCCCGGCCTGGTAGGCGGCCATTGCATAGGCGTAGATCCTTACTACCTCGCACAGAAAGCACAGGAATCAGGCTATCACCCGGAGATCATACTGGCAGGCCGCCGGCTGAACGATGGCATGGGCGCATACGTAGCCAACGAGATCGTGAAGCTGATGATACGCCGGGATATACCCGTTAAAGGCGCCAATTTGCTGCTCCTGGGCATCACCTTCAAAGAGAACTGCCCCGATGTACGCAACACCCGCGTGGTAGATATTATCAACGAGCTGGCCTCCTACGAGATCAACCTCACTATATACGACCCCTGGGCAGATGAGGCTGATGTGAAGAGGCAGTACGGAATTGATATTATCACCACACTGCCCGATGACAGCCTGTACGACTCTATGGTGCTGGCCGTGGCCCACAAAGATTTTTTAACGACCAACTGGCGGCAGAAGATAAAACCCGGCGGCATCATCTACGATGTAAAGGGCTGCCTCGATATGAAAACAGTAGATGCGAGGTTATAAAAAACAGGACGGAATAGGGCTTTTCAGTAGCAGCAAACACAAGTACTTTTTTTATTTTATTCCTCATTTTAAGCTATTTTTGATGAAATTTTCAAGAATGTATAATATTACCAGACGAGGCTTATACAGTTTTGGTCTTTTATCGCTATTTATTGTTTATTCATTAATGACATCCTGTATATCTACAAAAAAAGTAGTGTATTTCCAGGATATCGAAGACTCTACCGGTATAGTGATGATAGATCACCCTGCCAAATTCATGGATCCTACCATCGAGAGCAATGATAACCTGGCCATTACCCTGCAAACGGTAATTCAGAACAATACCAATACCCCTATCACCACCAACTCTATGGGTACATTTAATGAGTTGAATGGCTACCTTGTGGATAAGAACGGCTATGTGGAGATACCCCTTATCGGTTTTGTGAAAGTAGGCGGGTTAACGACTGCCGAAGCAAGGGAGGTCATTAAGCAAAAGGCAAAAGACATTTATAACAATCCCGTGGTCAATGTAAGGATCGCCAACTTTGAGGTCACTATATTAGGCGATGTAGGCAGGCCGGGCAAGATCATCCTGCCGAGTGAAAAGGCAACTATTATTGATGCCATAGCCCTTTCAGGCGACCTCAACCTCACCGCTAAGAGAGATAACATATTGCTTATCAGGAGTGAAGGCGATGAAAAAAAATGTGTGCGCCTCGATATGCGCTCTACACAGATATTCCAGTCGCCCTATTTTTATCTCAAACAGAGAGACCTTATCTATGTAGAACCCAATAAGGGCAAGATACAAAGCAGCGATAATACCCTTATCAGGAACCTGGGAATACTATCATCTATTATTTCTATATTCTCACTTGCAATAGTTTTCAAAAGTTTAAAATAATAACGATCGTATAGATGGAAGTTACTAATCCGATCATACCGGATGAAACCAAACTAAAGCCGGAAGAAAGCAATTTTAACCTGAAATGGCTTGTTTCTACAGTACTGGCTATATGGCCATGGCTGTTGGGTAGCATCATTATATCCCTTATAGCAGGCAACCTGTACCTGCGCTATGCTACACCCATATATAAATCTTACGGCGAGCTCCTGATCATTGACTCCAAAAAAGGGTCCTCAACATCAGGCGATGATATAGCCTCTATGCTGAAGATGGATACCAAAATAAATATTGACAATGAAATAGAGATCATGAAAAGCCGCAGCACTATGACCAAAGTGGTGAAACGGCTGGCCCTCAACATCAACTACTCCGTCACAGGCAGGTTCAAAGTTACACAGCTATATGCGAATCGCCCCTTTGATTTTGTCATTGCTGATTCTGTTGATGATTATTTTGATGGTAAAGTAGAAGTAATAGACTCTGCTACATACAAGCTCACCACCAGTAATGGCAATGTGATCAATGGCAGGTGGAACGACACTATACAAATACCGGGCTACGGCAGGGTCGTCTTGAAAAAGACCCCGGCCTTCTCACCCGCACATTTTGTTTGCGCTATAGATGTAACACCTGTGCTGGATGCAGCTAACAACTACATGTACAGCATTGACATCAGCCCGCCTGCCAAATCCGCCAGCTATATCACCATATCCATGCAGGATAATATTCCCGAGCGGTCTGTGGATATCATCAACACCCTCATGCAGGTATACATGGATGCCAATGTGGAGAACCGCAACAGGATATCCATAAGCACCATCAACTTCATTAATGAGCGTGCAAATGCCTTATTCCAGGAGCTGAATGGCGTAGAAACAGAAATAGAGACCTTTAAGCAAAAAAATAACCTGGCCGATATGAGCGCCCAGTCGGAGCAACTGGTGAATGCAAATTCGGAAACCATCAACAAACTGGCAGAAGCGGAAGTAGACCTTTACGTTATTACTTCCATTAGCGACAAACTCGCGAATGAAAAGGATGATAAGTCTTTAGTATTGCCCGCCAATTTGCTCGAAAATGCCGGTGTGTCGGGCCAAATGGTGCAGTTCAATACGCTGCAAAACGAAATTGAGAACAGCCTTATATCTAATACCCCTAAGAACCCGGTAACCCAGAATCTGATCAATCAAAAAAGGCAGGTAAAGGAAAATATAATAGCCTCGCTTACTTCATCTAAAAAGGCACTCGAAATAAAGGTGCAGAAAATAAAAGATGAGATGCGGAGTATACAGGGCGACATCAACAAGGTGCCTTCAATGGAGAAGAAGTACCTCGATTATGCGCGTGTGCAATCCATAAAGCAGGAACTCTACATTTTCCTGCTCAAGAAAAGAGAAGAGACCGAGATACAGAAAGCCTCTACTGTGCCCGATGCCAGCATTGTAGACGGCGCCATAACAGTAGGCCAGGTATTGCCCAATCATCCTAAGGTGTTAATGCTCTCACTGCTCATAGGGGCCGTCATACCTTTCGGTATCATTGTATTGCGCCGTGGCCTCAATATCAAGATCATCAGCAAGGGCGATATTACCAAGCTCACTACCATACCTATAATAGGGGAGATAGGTAATAACCTGGAAGGCGAAACAGTGGCCGTCAGTAAAAACAGCCGCACTATCATCTCCGAGCAGTTCAGGGCTTTGCGTACC
>CAIVKT010000435.1 GCA_903906615.1 uncultured Bacteroidota bacterium
AAGTTCATACTCAGCATACAGATGTATGGCTTGCTTATTGGCGGCATCTTCTGGGGTATGATGGGCGATAAAAAAGGAAGGCTGAGCGTACTATTCGGCTCTATCATACTTTATTCCTTAGCCAATATTGCCAATGGCTTTGTACAAACAGTGAACCAGTACGCATTAGCACGTTTTATTGCCGGCCTCGGATTAGCCGGAGAGCTCGGGGCGGGCATCACATTGGTGAGCGAGCTGGTAACAAAAGAAGTAAGGGGTAAAGCCACGTCTGTGGTGGCCGGGGTAGGCCTCACAGGAGCCGTGGTAGCTTATTTCATCGCACACTCGTTCGACTGGCGCATCTGTTACTTCGTAGGTGGCGGGCTTGGCCTGTGCCTCCTGTTGTTGCGTATCAGTGTATTTGAGTCAGGCATGTACAAAAGCCTGCAAAACGCCAATGTAAGAAAAGGCAGCTTTATTATGTTCTTTACCAATGGCAAGCGGTTCAAAAAATACATGCTGTCTATTCTGATAGGCTTGCCTACATGGTATGTGATCGGTATACTCATTACCTTCTCTAAGGAGTTTGGCGAGCACTTCGGCATAAAGGGCACAGTAGACCCAGGCAAGGCAGTAATGCTGGCCTATGTAGCCATATCTGTAGGCGACTTGCTTATTGGTTTTATGAGCCACGAGTTGCGCAGCCGCAAAAAAGCGTTGTACATTTTTTACGGTATTACCATTGTGGGCATTGCCCTATACTTCTGCCAGTCAGGTGGCTCACTTTGGGGCATGTATGCCATTGCTATGCTTATAGGCTTTGGCACTGGTTTCTGGGCGCTATTCGTAACTATGGCTGCCGAGCATTTTGGCACCAACCTGCGCGCTACCGCGGCCACCACCGTGCCTAATATGGTACGTGGTTCACTGCCGCTGATCATTATATTATTCAAGGGCCTCAATCCCGGTTTTGGCTATGTAACCGCGGGCGCTATTACCGGTGTTGTGGTAATGCTCATCAGTACACTTGCCGTCATCTTCACTGAAGAAACTTTTGGTAAAGACCTGAATTTCCTGGAAGAGTAAATGGATAATCAACACACTATCTCCAAAACCCGCATAGCCCCCACCCCCAGTGGCTTCCTGCACGTGGGCAATGTGCTGTCGTTTATGATCACCAAAGGTCTTGCAGAAAAAACAGGGGCTAAAATACTGCTACGCATAGACGACCTGGACCGCGAGCGACTGGAGCCGCGCTATGTGCAAGACATCTTTGATACCCTTCATTTCCTGAACATACCCTGGCAGGAAGGCCCACGCAACGTACAGGAATACGAGTTGCAATACTCCCAGGTACACAGGATGGATTTGTATAACAAAGCACTGGAACAACTGCGGGAAGGCGGCCACGTATTTGCCTGCACCTGCACCCGCTCGCAGCGCATAGGCAGTGATGGCAGCTATCCCGGCAACTGCCTGCACAAGAACTTACCATTAGATACCCCCGGCGCATGTTGGCGACTATGCACTGATGAGC
>CAIVKT010000436.1 GCA_903906615.1 uncultured Bacteroidota bacterium
ATAGCGAGCTGCCGGTGATACCGGCGCAGGAACGGCTTAAAATGTGGACTATTTACGACTCAAAAATATAACGATTATGACACCGGAACAATTACAATTAGCAAGCGAAGACGAAATAATGCAGTACCTGCTCACCTGCTGTGAAGACGGCCTGTTACATGGGAGAAAGCATGTATTGATATTGGGCATGGAGGAGGAAGATGGCTCCATTGCCGTACATATGAACCGTAAGCATTTTGCAGATGAAGAGATTAAAAAAGTGTTGGGCGGTGCTTTCCGCATGATACTTGATAAGGAAGAAAATAAAAAATTTCCTAAAAGCAATAATAACTGATGGAGCATTGGGATTTGCTGCCGCCGATCGTGAAGGCTGCGCGGGGATTTGTAAGGGAAGTGCAGGTGTGCTATGTATGCCGGGCGGCGGTGGTGGAGCTGCTGGAGGAGCATGGGCATAGGGCGAATTATAAGGGCTGGACCAGGGAGGTGCTGTTTGTTGGCTACGCGGAGCAATGCAAGGAGTTTATGAAAACAAATACAGAAGCGGTGGTTGTACTTAATTGGTGTTTAAATGTGATTAAAATAGATGAAAAAGATACTAATAACGGGATCATTTGAGGGGGCTGTGTCGCTGATGTATAGCGAGGCAGGTATGGGGGCCGATGCGCTGCCGGGATTGCTGCATGTGGATTTTGGGCAGGCTGTACTGAATGATACGCAGAAGCAATGGCTGATGCACCAGGTGCCGGTGCGGTATGGTGCGGGGTTTGAGCAGAACTTCGGCACTAAGCTGAAGGTGGTGGTGGCTGATATGGTACTGGACTTTGAGGCTGACTTCTGGACACCATATGGCAAGAAGGTGAATAAGGAGCGGTGCCTGGCTGAATGGAAGAAGCTGACGAAGGCAGACCAGGGACTGGCAGTGGCGCGGCTGAATGCTTACCTGCGGTACCTGAGCCGAACGGGAATAGCGAAGGCAGACCCGGAGAACTATTTTAAGAAAAAGTATTACAAAAACGATTATGATAACCTGTAGATATGGATAACATAAGCAGTGCGCAGCTGAGGCTGGTGAAGACGTTGATGGGGAAGCTGAATATGGCTACTGATGACCAGGATGCGATGGTACGGGGCTTTACGGGCTTGCGGACGGGGCATGTGAGCGAGATGTACCTGAAGGAGGGTATAGACCTTATAAAGCACCTAAAGACACTGGAACCGGGTGAAAGGAGCGCCGAGAAGATGCGCAAGGCTATGATAGCACTTGCGTATGAACGCAATGGCCTGGGGCGCAATGCCAGCAAGGCTGCGAAGCAGGATGCGGTGCGGCAACTGGAGGCGTGGTGCCTGGAGTATGGGTATAAGCGTAAGAAGCTGAACAGCTATACGCAGGCAGAACTGCCGAAGCTGCTGAGCCAGTACAAGCTGGTGATGAGCAAACTGATCGTAGAATTGTAAACAATGGTCGTGGTTCGGCGAGGCTCACCATGACAATTAAATATGGCAACTATATACTTATTTACCCTAAAAAATAAATCACATGAAAGTATTGAGTTTGTTTGATGGTATGAGTTGTGGACAAATTGCTCTAAATAGAGCGGGGAAGCCATACGATAAATATTTTGCATCAGAGATTGATGATAAGGCCATATCTGTTACTATGGATAACTTCCCCGCAACGGTACAGGTGGGCGATATTATGACCATTGACCTTGAAAAGTTGCCAAAGATTCATCTGCTAATGGGTGGTAGTCCCTGCCAAAATTTATCTATTGGCAACAATGCCGGTGGTGGGCTTGAAGGAGAAAAAAGCAAACTGTTTTACATCTACGCAGATGTTTTCAGGAAGGTGCAACCAGTATATTTTCTTTATGAAAATGTAGCATCAATGAAGGATAAAGACCGAGATATTATAACATCTGTTTTAGGTGTTAATCCTATTGAGGTGTGTTCCTCCTTGTTTTCTGCTCAGACCAGAAAGAGATATTACTGGACAAATATTCCGCAATCTCCGCTACCTGTACATTGCGAAGTAAAATTCAGGGATATTCTGCAAACAGATGGATATACGTTATTGAGCGATAAGGCTATTCAATACATGAATAGAAAGACTAAAAATGGTGTATCCCGTTGGAGTTTCGGTTACATACATAATGCTGATAAACCTAAAAGTCAAACATTGATTGCAAATATAAGAAAGGGTGTTCCATATAATGTTTGTATTGATGGGGATAAGTTCCGGCACCTAACAGTAGCAGAGTGCGAAAGGCTACAAACAGTACCTGAAGGCTATACAAAATCAGTGAACAAAACCGCTGCCTATGAGATGCTCGGAAATGGATGGAATATCAACACCATAGCGCATTTATTGAGCAATATTTCAATAACAGGGTAAATAAGTATATAGTTACCTTAAATATATTATATGGGTAGTAAGGCGAGGGTACCGAGGATATTGGGAAACAGGATGCACCAAACGCTGTTTGGGCCGGAGGAAGAGGTGGTGCCGGAGGGTGCGAAGGTGCGGGGACGTAACCCGGAGCAGCTGGAGGCGAGGAATATGCACCTCCTTTACCGCTACGAATGGTATATGCGGGACAAGCGCAATGCCTACGCGTGGGTACTGGAGCAACTGAGCAAGGAGTTTTACCTGAACCAGTTTACTGTGAGCTGGGTGGTAAATGGCAACTGGACTGTAGTGGCCAAGATAAAGACGGAGGCGCTGAGCGATGGTGCGCTGAAAAAGAAGTTCCCGTGGTGGTGACCGCTGTGCGCCCTTCGACAAGCTCAGGAAGAAATTCCAATAACAAATTCCAAATTCCAAATTACCTTTATAAAAAATGAGATATGCGCCATTCGTTAAAAGATGTAATTGCTGCGACCAGAAGCTATAACCAAAAGCAACTGGAACAAGCATATAATAATGCTGATCAACCGCAGAGTGAGAACAATAACGACAGAAGTGTTTGCTGTCCTAAATGCGGATCAACAAGTATCCAGGCTGTAAAAAGAGGGTATAGCTTAGGAGGAGGCTGCTTAGGGTTTATTATCCTTCTTCCTATAGCATTCGTATTGGCTATTGTAGGCCTTATTGCCGGATTATTCGGAGCTAATAAGGTGAGGCGTGTATGTATGAATTGTAAATATCAGTGGTAGTATATGTGGTATCATAAGGAGGCGAATGAGCTTGGCTCTAAAATATTAGCGGTGGTGGTGGTGGTATCGGTGGTGCTGCGGGTATTGTTTTGGCTTTGGGATTGGGTTTTAAAGGTGTTTTAAACTGAGCTTGTATAATGAGTAAGCCCCGCGAATTGTGGGGCTTTTTTGTGTTTAGTCGTTACCACCTCCCCCTACGGGTACTCCTCCTTGAAAAAAGGAGGAGAGTTACCGTGGTTATGGGGTTAAATTCAGATTGGCGTTAAGGTTGAGGGCGGCGGGTACGTGGACGTTTTGGGTTTGGGTACTGTAGTCGTCTATGCCGATGGTGTAGCGCAGCTCGCGGACACGTATCTTATCGTTGCGGCGCTCGGTGCGGGCGGATATGCGGGTGTAAGGTCCGAATACATCCTGAAGGGCTGTGTAGCCTGATATGTCGCCGGGGTTAGCGCCTTGTAGTGCTTTGTGGAGGAGCTGCTCCAGATCGTAGAAGTAGATGGCCTTCTGCCTGTATTCTAAAGGTGTGGCGGCGCTGCTGGCGCTGAACGGAGGGAAGCCCACGCGGATGCAGACGGATAGTACGCCTTCCTGGGCGTTCTGGCCGAGGTCTTTAGTGTCGAGGCCGTCAATGTCAATAAGGGCGCATGGCCACATGACGGGCGGACGGTTATCGCCGCTGTGATCCTCCAGCTGGCCGAGGTCTTGTTCCACAAATTTGAAATAGGTATTGCTTGCGCCGTCTGCGAGGGCCGCGATCTGCGTTTGCAGGGAGAGGAAGAGGTTGGCTATGGGGCTATTCATTTTTTAGTAGTTAGTCGTTAGTAGATATTCGTGGTTCGGCGTGGCTCACCATGACATTTTTTATTTGAGGGCTGTGGTGATCTTTCTTATTATGACTGCTTCGCAGCGCTGGGTGAGTAATGGAGCCGGACTATCAGCGGTAGGGATGAACTGACGGCGGGGCATCTTTGTAGTATGCGCATAAATGGAGGCTCTTTTTATTTTAGTTATTTTTCTCTGCTGGGCCTCGGTTCCTGCTTTTTGGAAACCAAATGATTTCTTTCCATGTATCTCATAGTCAACGCCTTTGTAAGAGCCAAAATTTAACGTCACTTCACGGTAAGGGTGTTTTATATCGCCACCTTCATTATGAATACGAGCATAGGGAATATCTGTGCTGATAGTGGTGTGATCTGTGCTATCTTCTTTTTTTATAGATCGGCGGAGTGCGCCGGTGTCGACGAGGATGGCACGGCCAGGGCGTTTTTTGTCCTGAATTTTTCTTTCCGGCCACGGACGAAATGGGGAGCCCATATATACCTGCGCCTTGAAATTATCGTCAATAAAGCGCAGCGCCTCTACACCGATGGCATCTATGAGGTCACCTTTGATCGCTACGATGGTACGAGCGATCTTCATTAATGGAAGCTCTAAAGGGTTAGGCATTGCGTTTAGGTATTAGTGCCTCGGCCTGTTTAAGTACTTCAGGAGGACACCCAATGAAGTACGGGCTATGCTTCGGGAATACAAGGCCCTGCTGTCCGAGGTTAGTTTGGAATATTTTGGGTATATCAATGTGGTCAATGTCTTTGAATGGGGTTTGTTTGCCTTCATTGAGCCGTATGACTGTGCAGCGGCAGTTCCAGCCGTTTGGCGGGTAGTATGTCTTCCAAAAGGCATCATCAACCGGACGGGTTACATGATCCAAGAGCGCATGTTCTTCCCGTACACGGGCATCTCCCATAGTGCGGTATTCCAGCAGGCTGTCGGGGTGCTTTTCAAAATCTGCCCATTTGCTGGCCATCTGTGAACCGGCTATTGCGGCATTATATTCTGTCTTCAACCATGCGCCCTGGTACTCATCAAGGATCGTGAGCGCTTTGTTTCGGAATTCTTTGTAAGTAAGTACCCGGTCTCCTTCCTTCAGGGAGGAAGTAAGATCACGGAGCTGCTGGTAGTTCTTGGCACCTGAGAACTGGTAGACATTGCGCTCAATGTGGATGAGCTTGTCAAAATCGGGGGCATCGTATGCAATGGTCGTAAAGTCGCCACCGAAGCCTTCGAATACACCCTTCATGTATGTCTGTGCGTTATCAAGGGTGGTAGGCACATCTATACCAGCATCATTAAAATCACCTTTATAGGCTTTTTTAATGAGGTTTAAATACAGTTTGGACAGCTCAAAGTCGGGCTGATCATCTGCGAGATTTGCGACAATGTGGCCTCCGCAATGTGCGCAGGGTTTGTATTGGGCCCGGATCAGCGGGCCTGGGCGAAAAAATCTTTGAACAGGGCTTTTACGTCTGCTATTGAAGCGGGGCGCTGCTGGTCGTCATCAGCGAGATCGGTGGGCTTTGCGGATGGCTTTGCGCCAGTTCCTTGCGGTGTTTTCTCTATTACCTGCGGCTCCTGTGTTACGATCACATCATCTGCATCCGGCTCGGGTATGTTGTAGGTTTCCCACATGAACTTATTGCCTACTTTGACCCCTGCTTTTATCAGGGCTGTATCTATAAGTGCGCGCTCTGAAAGGAATGTAATGTCTATGTCCTTGTTAAATTCAAACTCGCCACCCTCCACTACAGGGAAGCCATAGGACTCCAGTATCCTGATGAAGTGCGGCTCATTGAGCCATGATGTGAGGTAGATAATATCTGATTTGATGATCTCATCCTGCTGGGCGCTGTGTACCTTGCTTTTAGCCTGTGAGCCTGTTTTGCTATTGCCTGTGGTTTCGGTATTGCCGAGGATGGTAATGTCCATCTCGTCATTGAGCATTTTGACATAGCTGCCTTGCAGGTCACCATTGGAGGCGGCTGTTTTGCCGTCCATTATCTCAAAGTCAACGGTCTTGGGTATAAGCAGCGCTAAAGCTGAACCGGTATTGTCGAGGGCATCTTTTACCTCCAGCTTTGTTTGCTGATCGTAGGCATCATACCTGGCGACGCGAATTGGCTGTCCGAAAATCTCAATGAAGTTGGCCCAGTCGGACATGGCACCGCGCTTGTAGAGGACGTATTGCGAGCATTGCAGCAGCAGGCCAAGGTCTTCGGGTTCGCCAATGATGAAGACGTTATCCAGCTTTGTATAGTCTATGCCGCTGTTCTGGTCGTTTTGCTCAAATGATATTTTCTGCGTTTTGGTCTTGATGTGCTTACGTGGTATCTCCCGCACCTGTAGATCGGGACCTGGAATAAATTCAAGACCTGATATGCCCCAAAGGAGCGTCTCCATGATGGTGTGCATGATGAAGCGGAACTCTTTGGACTGTATCACATCGTTCATTTCCTCCACTACTTTGCCATCCTTATCCTTGTAGAACAGCGGCTTGTTGAGTACTGAGTCTATGCGCTTGGTGATGATACCGGTGAGGTGGCCATCGGAATTGAGCGTATCATAGTATATATCGTAGAGGCGCGTGCGGTTGGGGAAGTAGCGGCTGATTGCTGCTGCCCATGCGGAACGCCAGGAGAGTATCTCCTGGGAGGTAAGAACGGCCTGCCGTACCTGTATCTGGTTGATGACGACCTGCGTATCACCGCCTGTTATGGGTTGATCGGCGTATATGGTAGAGTTGTCTATCTGCGCGTCCTTATCAGACCTGGTGAGCGCTGTAGTGCTATTTTTGCGAGGTGCCATAATTAATAACTGTTATTGCGTTTTGGGTTAGAAAATGCGGACACTGAGTCCCCTTGCGGCGCTGCTTCGCCGGTTGTGTCGAGGTAAGGCCATTTGGGGTCGGCATCGCCTTTCTGAATGCGGCGGAGTGATGCTATATGTTCTTCATAGCGGTGCTTATATATCTCGTAATCAATATTTGGATTTGCGAGCTGTATGAGGTGCCAAACAGCAATGTCTTTAACAATGCGGCTGAGGTATGCGTTGGTGAATGATGCAGCTATAGCATTGGCGGCATCTCCGAACAACTGTATCATATCGTACCTGGTTAGGTACATTTTGATCTCTTCTATGGCTGTGTCAATGGCTTCTGTAGCGAGCGCACCTCCGTCATTTCGTGTGATCTCGGTAATTATCTCCGGGTAAATGTTGTTCAGCTCAGCGGGTGTAACTATTGGCGTGTACATATCAGTAAGATTTTAAGCGATTACGTTTACGAGATACGGTTGTAATAGCCCCTACGCCTTGTATCTGTTCTTTGTTATTGAGCATCCATATAGCACCTTCGGCGGCATCGGGACCATCATCATGTGCGCGACTGCCGGGTGCGAAGGCGAGGAACTGCTGCTCCAGGGTCTTCATGCCGGTGGCTTCTTTGTCGGCTTCATTAAGGTATAGCTTGCCATTGCGGTTCAATGGCTCCAGCAGGGACTCTATGCGGACGAACTTATCGGGCTTCTCGCGCTTATCCCCTACTATGGGTATTGTTTTGCCTGTGGCCGCGCCAGCAGCATAGAATTTTGAAAAGAACATATCCTGAAGGAAGACCTCCTCCATGTAGTAGTAGCAGGCGCAAGGGCCTACAACCTTCATCACTTCGTAGTGGGCATCAATCATCTGCTCGGTGGTGCCCTGGAACACAAACGCCTTGATGATGTGAAATTCATCTTTCCATTTACCGACCAGCAGGGTTGCCTTAAAGTCATTTTTCTTAGACTCCTTATATGAGGGATCGGTGTAGCATACAAGGAGTGAATACTCCTTCATTGGCCTTGCGGGCTTGTATGCCATTTCTTTAAACACCGACCCCTCATTTATGGGGTTGTTATAATATTCCTTTTGGATAGCAGCATAGCTGATCTTGCTGAGTACACGATCAATATGGGCTTCTGTATTTTTTGATGGCCATGTGGAATTGCCATCGGCATCGCGGATATTAACTTCATCGGTATGATCGGCGAATTGTGTGGCGCGCTGTACGCAGCAATCTGTGGCAATGCGATTGCCACAGAAAATGATGAGCGTATCCATAGAGATGGACCTTGTAGCCATTGCGGCCTCTTCTATCCATTTCCAACGCTTTTTAATGATCTCCGGGTTACGGCAATCCTCATCTGTATCAATATCATCGAACAGGAGAATGTCCGGGCGTATCTCTTCGTTTCGGGAGCCACGGGGGGACTGGCCAGCACCGAGCGCACGGAAGGCAATACCTGTTTTGGTAACCAGCTCGCCAGCTTCCCAGTTGCCTATGCTTTGCTGTATGCCGTAGTCATTGATGAGGCGGTTATTGGCTTCCAGGTTGGCCTTGTATGGCAGTAAGAGGCGTTCGGCATTGTCTTGTGAATTGGAGATCAGCAGTACGTTTTTCTTCTTCTTGCGGCCTATGATGGTCTTCTTATCAGGACCGTAAACCGGATTGCCCACCTGTGTGACCAGGAATACCTCCATCATTGTGCGTGTGGACTTTGCGAGCTCGCGGGACCATAGACGCACTTCATACCATTCGGGGTTATCCATTATGCGCCTGGTAGCGGCTTTATGAAAGCCTGTAGGCGCTGCAAATGCGTACTTAGGAAAGTAGTAATTGAACCATGCCTCCGGGTCTGCTTCCAGCTTTGCTATGCGGTCGCGTTTCTCTTTGGTGGTTTCGGACAGGTCAACGGGAGTGCTGGCGGATACATTTGCTGTGTACTCCGCCCAGGACTGCAATTTTGCTTTATCAATCGCTTTTAAAACCTTGTCCATATTAGCTTTTAAGGGTGCTTAAACGATCTTTAATAAACAGGTCGCCCCATTTGTTGATGGTCTGCGCTGCTTCGAAATCTTCTTTTTGCGCGAATGATATGAGCGCTTTCAGTGTATCAATCATTTCACCGATGCCAGTATCCGATTCCAGCTTCTTAATAGCTGCTGTGAGCTTGATGATGCGGTCGGCATCAGGGTTGGTTGCGGGGTTATTATCCTTGAGTGACTCAATACCTGCTTTGTTGACCAGGTCGAGCATTTCGTAGAGGAGTGACAGCTGATCATTCTTTGTGGTGAGTAACGACTTTCGCTTTGCATCCCAATTGCCCTCGCGCGCCCATTTAACCATTGTTTGCTCGCTTGTGCCCACCTTGAATGCGATCTCCTTCTGTGTGAGGTTATCTCTTGTAAACAGGTGTTCGGCCCATTCCTTTTTTTGCTTCAGCGATAGTTCTTGTTTTGGCATATACGAATATTTGAGCCTTGCCTCCGCCAATGGCGGAGGGCGCGTGAGGCAACAAAGGTGGCCTGCCGGGCGGTAAAATATTTGGCGCAAAAGAATGGTTATGCGGGTTGTGTATAATGGCTATTCTGTAGTTGGGTAATGGTGTATAGTGCGTTTGGTAGGGCGTTTCAGGAGATGCACTTTTACATCCTTAACCGGCTGGTTACCGGTGCGCATACGAGTAGCGGGGGTGTAAAAGTCTCCGCTGCTTTACCAAAAAAAACTATACCGCGAATGGCATTTGAAAAAGTCGATAAAAGGTTTGTTCTATCTGACAGCACCGAAAATGTATATGGCTATAAGCTATTGACATCGGGCTACATGATGAATGAGTTTTTGAAAAACCCAATCGGCTATTACATGCACAAGAAGGACGACGGTGTACTGGTCAAATGGGAAGACATACAATTGGATGGCGACCAGATATTAGGCACACCATGTATCAACCTGGAACATCCGAGAGGCGCAAGAACGGTAAAGGAGATAAATGACGGTTTTCTGAATGCTGCAAGTGTAGGCAAACTGGTATTCGTTGATTTTGAACTGGCAGACAGCAGCACCGGAGATGAGCCTGACCTGATAGTGACGAAATGGTATAACAGGGAATGCAGCCTTGTGGATAACCCGGCAAACCGTAACGCCATAAAAGTGGAGCTGGCGGATGCAGATGGCAATGATCTCAACTTATCAGACATAACAGACCTATTAAAAATCAAAAAAAATAGCATGAAAAAAATAACACTTCCGGTAAGCCCGGAGCTTTTGCAGTTGCTAAACCTGAGTGATGAAGGGGCTACTGCCGAGGCGGTAATGGAAGGCATCAAGGGCCTGAGCGATGAGAACGCTACGCTGAAGACGGAGCAAACCACGCTGACCGATGCCAAGAAAAAGGCTGAAAAGGACCTTGCCGACCTACAGGAACAAACGCTGGGTAAGGAACTGGCCACTATCCTTGATAAGGGTGTGAAAGATGGTAAGATCACTGTAAAGGCAAAGGACAAGCTGGCTAAGCAGTATGATGGCAAGCCGAAGGACCTGGCAGACCTGCTGGAAGATATGCCGGTATACCAGCCGCTGGATGGCCGTATAAATGTGCTGCCGGATGTGGTAAAGGACCTTGCGGATAAGGACTTTGACTACATGGACAAAAACAATAAGGTAGAGCTTGTAAAAAAGCATGCGCCTGAACTGTATAACCAAAAGTTCAAAGAGAAGTTC
>CAIVKT010000437.1 GCA_903906615.1 uncultured Bacteroidota bacterium
GTGGCAGCGCAGCCACTGGCTGGGTCTGTATAAGAAATTATCGTAGCACCTACGGTATGGGCTGTCACAATACCACGGGTACCATCAATAGTGGCTACAGCAGTATTTGTGCTGGTCCAGTTATAACCCGCCGAAACATCGTGAAGCGTAACTATGCTGCCGGTACAAATGTTGGTGACACCTGTTATAGAATCGGGTACCGGGTTCACTGAAACAGTAAAGGGTGTGCTTGGACCGCTGCATAGGGCATTAGACACAGTGATCGTAGCGTTATAAGTGCCTACAGGCGCGGATGAAGGCACAACAACAGTAATGGGCGATGACGGCAATGCCGCGCTGGTCACATTTACAAAGCCTGCGCCAAGGGCAGCACTGCTATACGTAATGCTATACGTGGTGGGGCTGCTTACTGTTGCTGTGTAAGCGAGGCTGCCAAATGAGCTGCCATAACAAACAGAAGGGTTAGTGCCCAATGTGATCGATGGCTGTGGCTGAACCCTTATGGTGTCAGTTGTGGGCGGAGAGGTGATGCCGCCTGATGTAACAGTGCAGCTATAAACACCTGCTGATGCAAGTGTTGCAGGTAATGATATGGTAGCGCCTGTGGCCGAATAGCCGGCAGGGCCGCTCCAGCTATAAGTTGGGCTGGGTTCTGTAGAACTGGCTGTGAGTGTTATCGTACCACCTACGCAAAGCAAAGAATCGCCACGTACAGTGGGCCCTGATTCCCATACCTGTATCTCCCTGAAATTTGGATTGATAGCAGGCGCTACACAATTAAGAAATTGCAGCTTTGTGGTAGTGATAGGGGGGAATGTAATGGAATCTGCAATGCAGCCCGCGGTAGTATAAGTAGCAAATGTTACAAAGGCACTGCCGTTCCAGTATTGTACAGTGCAGGTACTCATAGGCCGGTCTGCTTTCAGGAAAACGATCTTATTAAAGGTCGCGGCTGTGGTCCAGGTATAAAGGATAGAACCACTTTCAGCTACCCATCCCCAGGGAGTAGGGCATGCTGTGCTACAACTTGTCCAGGAAGTTATTACATTATCGTTGTAATTGGCAGGGCCATATACGGTAACTCCACCGCCAGACTGCGATGCAGTGGCACTAAGGGCTACGTTGGTTTGTGCATTTGCAGTTACTGATACAAATATACCCGATAGTAACAGGGTGCAGCAGAGCAAAGAACTGAGGGTGTTCTTTAGTTTAAATAGAGAAGTTAGGTACATAAACCTTGAATTTATTTATAATGATGTAAAACAGTCTGCACAACTTATTTTATTGTTACAGTGATATTGCCGTTTTTTTCTTCCCAAGATAGGTGCAGGTCGCCGCCGGAGCCGCCACACTTGGATATATCCAATGTTGCCGTGCTTTTTTTAGCACACTTGCTGTTTCCTAAATGATAAGACGCTACGGAAACGCATGCACCCGATTCACTGATGTATTGTGCCCCGAGATCAGAATATTCGGCATCTTGCGGTGCGGCAACTCCGGACCAGGGAATATCTGCGGGGGTGTTATAAGTAAGTGTAGAGCCTGCAACGGAGCGGGTACCGGTTGAAAAATATTTTTGGTCGCAGGTATTCTTATCTGATGCGCTCACCGTAAAAAATATATCCGTGCCGGATCTGTTCACCACAGTAAATGTTTGTGAAAAAGCACAAATACTCATCAATAAGAGAGGGAACAATAGTATGTTTTTTTTCATGAACTAAATTTAAATAAAATTATCCGAATAACCATGGCTCTTATAGCCATCAATGCAAATATAAGTCATTTGTCCAGATATAGCAATCTTTTATTCGTGTTATTACGCAAAAAGAGCTGCCGTTTTGCGGCAGCTCTTTCAATAAATCAGATCAAAATTATTGTTTCACCACCTTACGAACAGCGATAGCAGTGCCGTTATCGTCATAAAGCGTTACGAAGTACATGCCGTTGGCCAATGCAGCTATATTCACCTGCTTGGCATCTTTTACCTCTATTTCTTTCTTGCCTTCAATGCTGCTGATCTCCGCGCGTACTTTTACAGGTGCATCTATATATAGCATGCCATTAGTAGGGTTTGGATAAATATTCACTGCGGTACTATTGGCAACATTTGTTACGCCTTCCATTGCATAGTTGAAATGGAACAGTGCCGATGTGCCTACGCAGCCATTGCTGTCGGTTACTATCACATAATAATACTCTTCGTTGGCGGCAGCTATACTTGGCGATGTAGCGCCGTGTATCTCGCCGGCAAGGCTATCGTACCACTGGTAGCTGGCGTAAGTGCCATTCACATATAGCGCCCCGTTGTAGTAGGTAACTATTGGTGCAGGCGCTATACCTACAGTTACAATTTTCACTACTGCGCAGGTAGTAGGCAGGGTATAGCTCACTACTGCAAGTCCGCCGGTGATGCCGGTCAATATACCCGTATCCAGTGTGGCTACAGAAGGTGTAGTAGTGGTCCAGGTGCCGCCGCGGGTAGCATCATGCAGTGTGTCTGTAGTATAAGGACACATCACGCTGTTGCCGGTTATTGGTTCAGGCAGCGGATTGATGGTTACCCTTGTGCTGATGGAGCAACCGGGATTGAGTGTGTAGAAAATATCCACGGTATCTGCCCGTACCCCGGTCACTACGCCCGTGCCGGGCACTACTGTTGCTATAGAAGGGTCGTAAGATGTCCATACGCCGCCTGTAGAAGCATCGTGCAGTGTTGTACTGGTGCCGGGGCAGGCGCGCGGGGTGCCTGTTGTAGCTACCGGGTAGCCTACCACGTTAAAGTCCACAGTGGTCATACAGCCGGTTACAGGCAAGGTATAGCTGATGGTGGTAAGCCCTACAGAGAGGCCGGTTACTTTGCCTGAGTCGGCAACAACAGATGCGATGAGTGGGAAGGTAGTGGTCCATGTGCCGCCGCCCACAATATCAGTAAGGTTGCGTGTAGAGCCTACACAAACACTGTCCCTGCCCACTATAAGTGCGAGCGGGTTCACGGTCATTACCCATGTAGCGATGCAGCCTGAACCCAGCGTATAGGATATGGTGGCCACACCTGTGCCACGCCCGGTCACAAAACCGGTCGTGCCTACCGTAGCAAGTGAAGGTGTGCCGCTGCTCCAGGTGCCGGGGCCGGTCGCTGTCAGCATTACCGAATCAGTTGCGCATACCGATGTTGCGCCCGTTATGCCCACTACATTCACTATAGTTGTGGCCGCACAGCCACTTGACGGGTCTGTATAAGAAATTATCGTAGCGCCTATAGTATGGGCAGTTACCAAACCATAAGTGCCATCTATAGTAGCTACAGCAGGATTGGTACTGGTCCAGTTGTATCCTGCCGAAACATCGTGCAAGGTAACTATACTGCCGGTACATATGTTGGTGACACCTGTTATGGAATCAGGCACCGGTTTTACTGAAACTGTGAAAGGTAAACTTGGCCCGGAGCAATAAGCATTGGATAAGGTTATGGTTGCATTATATACTCCCACCGGCACTGTCGGAGGTACAAAAACAGTTATAGGAGAGGAGGTCATTGCCGCCCCGGTAATATTCGTAAAGCCCGCAGAACGGGCCGTGAAATCGTAATTGATGCTATAGGTAGTCGGGCTGCTTACCGGGGATGTGTAAACCAGGCTGCCGAATGAACTGCCATAACATACAGAAGGGTTAGCGCCGAGTGTCAACGTAGGCAATGGAACAACATCAATAGTATCTAAACCGGGTGCAGAAGTGCCGGTAGCATCAGTAACGGTGCAGGAATAAACGCCACTCGCGGCAGGGGTTGCAGGAATAGCTATCCATTGTGTGGTCGCTGTGAACCCTCCGGGGCCTGACCAGCTATAGGTAGGGCTGGTTGCGGTATTATAAGCGGTATCGTATATGGTCGAACCTGCGCAAAACACCGTATCCCTGCTAAAGGTCGGCGTGGCGGGGCCTGTAACAAAAGTAACAATAAGTGTTTGTGACGGAGCGCTGCATATAGTGCCTATGCCGCCCCAGTTGAGGTTGCCTATATCGGGGCGCAGGTCATGGCTGGCAGCGGTAGAAGTGCAGGTGCAAGGGATGGTTACATCAATGTACAATTCAACTGAAGTAGTTGAACAACCGGTTCCACAACCTGTGCCTACACCTATCGTATGTGTCGTAGATCCTACTGTAAAGCTACCTGTATACGTGGTACCCAGCCTAAGCGCATTGGCTACAGCGGTGGTTACAGTAGGGTCAGAGCAGGTAATGCCCGGTACATCCAGGCTGCCGCTAAAAGTAACACTCCTGTACGTATATGTGCTGAGCAACAAAGCCCTGAAGGTATTCCATGCTGTACATTGAGTTGTTGGCGTAGCTCCGGAAACAAAGCTTTGGTTGTAGATGATACTAATGGCAGACGCAGAAAAATTGACTCCCAGCAAAAGAAAGGCCAGCGCAACCAGGGATTTGTACATTTTTTTCATTTTCTCAGGTATTAAGATAGTTAAAATAAAAACAGGGTTAAGACATCGGTGGTTTCTCATAGTATATATTTATATAAAAATTTCGACTGAAATTAGGCATTATTGGTGAATTGCAAAAATAAACAATAAAATATGATTTTTTATTACCCATAAAGCCGATAAATATTTTTATGTAAATGCAAGAAGGGCCGCCTTTTGTGAGGCGGCCCTTCCTAATCCATGTGTATAAATTATTACTCTTTTACCAGTTTATCAACCAGTATACGTGTTCCGTTTTCGTCATAGACGGATATAATATACAGGCCACTGGCTAAGTTGCTTAGGTCTATATCTTTTGCGTTGGCCTGGTCAATGATCATTTTTCCTTCTACGCTGCTGATGACTGCGCGCACAACTGCCGGAGCTTGTATATGCAGCAAATTCGTTGCAGGGTTAGGGTACAGGCTGATGTCTTGCTGGCTTACTGTTGCCACACCTACGTTATCAACCAGGAATGCGCCGGAAAAACCTACACAGCCATTGGCATCAGTCACTTCTACACGATAGCTGCCGGAGGTATGGGGTGTATAAGTGACACTGTTGGCGCCCGGTATTGCAGTTGTATTCACAAACCATTGGTAATCTGAGTATATCCCTGTATGCAGGGTAAGACCTGTTGAACTGATCACCGGTGTGGGTGTGGGGTTCACAACCACAGTTACAGGGGTAGCAGTAGTTGCAGTGCAGGTTCCTGATCCGCCGGAGATACTCACGTCGCAGGTGTAGATGCCGGGTGCATTTGCAGCGAAATTATCAGCTGCTGCGCCGGGAATAGCCACCCCGTTCAGGCTCCATTGATAAAAAATAGGACCTGTAGCCGTGCCGGTACTGATGTTCAGTACTATGTAATTGCCAATACAGAAAGACGGTGAAGTGGTATAAACGATCACGGGGTCGATGCCTGCTGTAACAGTAGTAGGAGCTGATGTAGATTCACAGCCTTTAGCATCAGTTACTTCTACATCGAAGTTGGCCGTAGTAGACGCGGTATAGCTGGCCGTAGACGCTCCGGGGATCGCCACGCCACCTTCATCCCATTGGTAAGTAAGTCCTGCACCTGTATTGGCATTCAGCACAACGCTGCCACCCGAGCAGAATGTGGTGGGCCCTGCCGGTGTGATCACCGATGCCGGTAAAGGGTTTACGGTAATACTCAACGTATAAGAGCAGAAAGCCGCATTTTCTATAATGATGTTGGCCGCACCGGCAGATAGTGCTGTTAAGGTGCCGGAGGCAATATCCACAGTTGCAGTGAGCGGCGTAGTCGTAAACCATGGGCCTGAATCCGGGTCTGTATAGGTAATAGTAGCGCCATCGCACAGTTGCGTTGGCCCCACTATCGCAGACGGCAGTGCATTTACAGTTACGTCTGTCGTCACTGAGCAACTATACGTGGTAGGTGTTGTGTAAGTAACGGTGTACGTGAAAGGCTGTACTCCTACAGCGGTGCCTGTTATTGTGCCACCAGGGGTTGTTGAAGCATAAGTGCCAACGGCCGGGGTAAATGTTCCACCTGGAGTACCGTCGGTCAGTGTGCTGGCGGCGCCATTGCAAATATGACCGGGACTAACAATAGGGGCCGGTTGGGCAAAGACAAGTACCAGTTGCGAGTACATGCAGCCTGTTGGTAGTATGTAGTCAATAGTTGATGTGCCCGCCGATTCCCCGGTTACAATACCGGTAGAGCCCACAAGGGCTGTAGATGAGCTGCTGCTCCACCAGGTTCCGCCAGTAGTGGTTTCAATGAGCGAGGTAGTGGTATTTGAGCATAGCAAAGAAGATCCTATGAAACTGGCCGGGGTCGGGTCTACACTCATACTATAATGTACCGGCAAACAACCGCCGGTTGTATAAGTAACAGATACCGTACCTGTAGTGGTGCCGCCCGAAATGTCGCCTGTGCTTGGGTTGATGGTCGCCGTTCCGGTAAGGTTTGTCTCCGTCCAGGTGCCACCTGAAACGCCGTCTCTGAGGGTAACTATACTACCTGAGCATACCGCATTGCTTGATGGCCCGCTGATAGCTGTTGGCGGATCGTTGTCTGTAACTGTGGTAGTTACTATGCAGCCGGTACTCAACTCATAGGTGATGTGTGCTACGCCTGAAGAATTGCCTGTGATCAGGCCGCTGGAAGAGATCACAGAAACTGCGCCAGGGTTGTCGCTGATCCAGGTGCCTGAAAAGGTTGTTTCGCCTAAAGTTGAGGCATTGCCTGTACATATAGCAGATACGCCGGTAATAGGGTTTGGTAACGGGTTCACGACCACTGATGCAGTGGTTGCTGTCATAGTGGTGCTGAATGTGCCACATGCGTTAATGGCAGTTAAGGTGTATACACCTGCTGAGGCAACCGTAGTAGTTAATGTGCTTGTGGCGCTGGCAGATGTATAGCTTGCCGGTCCGGTCCATACATAATTAGATGCGTTGGTGGCAGAGCCGGTAAGGGTAAGCATATCGCCTGCGCAAAGCGTAGTGGGGGAAGCAGAGGCTGTTGCCAGTGATGGCGTCAGGCAGTAGCTGATCTGTAAATAGGGTGCATGGCCCACAGTAGTAATAGAGGTGGTATTGCCGGTTTCCCCTGTCATGGTCAATACTCTTGTCCCGCCGCCACTTACTGCGATAGATACTTTACTGCCTATGTTGGCCTGCACAAAAGATATGGCAGCAGGGGTAGACGTGATCACGTTGTTGCCTACACCTGCCGTGTACGCAATTGTGCTGATCAATGTACTGCCACCTGTAGTGGAGGTCATATCGCTGTACAATGTACCTGCAAGGGTAACGGTAGACAGGTCGCCCGGATATGCGTAAGTATTACAAGCCGATGGTGATCCGGATCCGGTATATGTTGTTGTATAAAAGCCGGGGGTCACAGCCTGTATCACACAGCCCGCAGGGATGGAGCTAAGGTCAAACACTGCGTAGCCTGCTGATGTACTGCTGCTCACTATGTTGCCATCGCTGCGGGTGGTGGTGGTAGAACTGCCGGTGACATAAGTACCTGTAGATCCGGTAGCATAGATCGTAACAACGGTGGATTGCGCGAACAGGGAGCAACTAACGCAACACAATAAGAGTAAAAGATAGATTTTTTTCATACTGTTTTATTGAAAAAGTAATTAAATGATCCGCGCACGATAAAATGACTTATCACCCGCAAAAATAGCTACAGGTTAAAAACCAAAAATATTTAATTGGAAAATTAAGATTTTTAATTGAAAAAACAAACTATGCACCAAAAAACAGACTATATGCCCGGAACAAAGGGCGCTTAATTACGCTTATCAATACCCCAATACAGTTTATGGCGCAAAGTCTTTAGAAAATTATGCTCATCAGGCCGTACCAGCGACACCTGGAAGCGCTCTTTTTTCACCGCCAGCTGCACATTGCTGCGTATGGTTTCTGTGCGGGCATCAAGGGTGCAGAGAAATTGCTCGGTGCGCCCTTCGATCTCAAAAGAAATGACATTATCATCAGGCACTACTATAGGCCGCGTATTCAGGTTGTGCGGGGCCACCGGGGTGATCACAAAACTGGAGGTTTGCGGAAAAACGACCGGGCCGCCACAACTCAGTGAGTAGCCTGTAGAACCTGTAGGCGTAGCTACTATTAGGCCATCTGCCCAGTAGGTATTCAGAAATTCACCATTCAGATAGGTATGTATCTTGATCATCGATGAGGTATCCTGCCGGTGTATCGTAAACTCATTGAGCGCAAACGGGGCTCCATCAAACAGGGGTATATTGGAGTCCAGGTGCAGCAGGCTCCTTTTCTCTAATGTATAAGACCCCTTCACCAGCGATAGTATAGCATCCTCTACTTCTTCTTCCAGTATGGCCGCCAAAAAGCCCAGCCGCCCCAGGTTCACGCCTATAAGTGGTATATTGGTATTGCCCACAAAGCATACCGCATCCAGCATAGTGCCGTCGCCGCCCAGGCTGAAGAGCATATCAGTATTCGGCGGCAGGTCTTTTTTGCCGGTGAATAAACGGGGCGTGCAGGCAAACTGCATATAAGACTGTAGCCGCTCATAAAACTCTTTATAGAACACCATCTGTAGCTTATTCTGCTCCAGCAGCTTCAGTATGCGCAGCAAAGTAGGCGCGTCTTCGGGATTGAACGTTCTGTTATAAAGTGCTACGAGCATAGTATCAAGGCCAAAACGGAGCTGGCTTTATTCGCTATTGAAATGTAAATATAATCCATTTTGTCCCAAATGGCTCCATGCGTATTCAAAACGGACCTTAATATCATACAGCGTCACCACATCTGCGCCTAAACCTGCACTGTATTGCAGTTTATTGCTGAGAACGCTGTTGCCCGGCTGCGGGCTGTCTATATAGCCTGCATCAAAAAACAGTTTAGGGTATATACGCACCGGTATGGCTGTAAAATAGCGCACCGGTATGGCGTAGGTATTATTGAATAGCTCACGCTTCAGATCCAGTCGTAACACGCCGTAATTGCTGCCGTCAATAACATAGTATTCGTAGCCCCGCACATAGTCGCTTTGTGTGCCCAGCCCGCCCCTGAAATAGTAAGGCTGCTCCTGCGGATACATCAGCCTGCCCCTGAAGATCACCGAGGTGTACCACTTCGGCAGCGGGTTTTTGAACCATCCGGCCTCCACATTGGCATAGCTCTGAAAATGTATCCCCTCCAGCCCCTCGCGCACCACTGCCTGCGTTACCAGTTTTACACCCTTCAGGGAATAATTCCAGTTGTCAACGCCATTGTATTCATAGCGATAATAAAATTCAAAGAACCGCGCCCGTGCACTGTTATTGGCATAATAGTCGGGGTTCAGTTTCAATATCGTATCGCTCACGCTATAGTCTTTATAATTGAGTTGGAACACATGCTTAGATGCATAGGCAGGGCGATACAGGTAGCTGATGCCCCCCTCCAGCTGCTTTGATATTACCGGACCCGAATAGGTGCCTGCATACACCAGTTTATTAGAATCGGTATTATAATACGTCTGCCTGCTCTGCGCCACACTCAGCGAAACCCCAAAACCATTGGTCTGTCCTTTATTAAGGTAGGGCCGCATGTAGCTGACGCCGAGTTTCTGGGTGTAGCCATCCTCGGCAGTTAGGGCCAGTGTTTCCA